>NZ_JAGQBM010000027.1:0-35082 GCF_024345635.1 Cyanobium sp. Lug-B | reverse complement strand
GGTGCCGGTGCGGGCGCGGCTGGGGTGGGGGCCGCCGCAGCTGGAGCGGGTGCTGGTGCGGCCGATGCAGGGCTGGGTGCAGCCGCGGCAGGGGCCGGGGCTGCTGCCTTGGCCGCCGCGATCTCCGCTTCGGTTTCCACGATCAGGCCGATCGTTTCGCCCACCGGCGCGGTGCTGCCCGCCTCCATCAGCACGGCGGCCAGGAAGCCCTCCTGGAAGGCCTCCACATCCATGTCCGCCTTGTCGGACTCGACCACGAGCACCGACTCGCCCCGCTCGACCCGCTCACCGGGTTTCTTGAGCCACTCCACTATCTTGCCCTCCGTCATGGTGGAGCTGAGGGCCGGCATGAAGATTTCGTGGGTGGCCAACGGGGGACTGCCTCTGTGATGGGGGGGATTTTAGGCGGCGGAAGGATCAGCCCCCCTCGATCGCCTCGATCACCCCATCCCTCACGAGCACCGACACCTGCAGCTTCTGCACCAGGTTGTCGCCCACCTGGACGTCACAGAAGCTCTCGATCTGCCCCTGCTCCACCACCTGCTCCATCTCCAGTTCCCGCACCTGGCGCTGCTGTTCCAGCACCTGGCGTTTCTGCTCCTCGAACTCGGCGCGCTTGGCCGCCACCTGCTGCTGCACCGAACCCACCTGCTCCTGCACCCGGGGATCGAGGGGGTTGATGCTCTGACGGCGGATCTCGTCGATCAGCCGCTGCCCCTCCTGCTCCAGCTGGGCCAGCTGCTGGTCAAAGTTGGTGAGTGCATTGCTGAGCTCCCGCTCGGCATCCTCCTTCCAGCGCGGTGTCACCACGGCACGCACCGTGATCGATCGCTTGATGTTGAGGCTGGTGCCGTCGGCCATGGGACTGCAGGTGCAGGGCTCAGGCTGTCAGGCGACGGGGGGTCCGGTCAACCGTGGGATCCGCTCTCGCCATAGAGGGCGGCGATGGCGGCGCGGTCCCGGTCGGCGATCCGATCGCGGCGCTGCTTGAGGGTCTGGGTAAGCAGGCCGTTGTCAATGCTGAAGGGCTCCACCAGGGCGACGCCGCCCAGCCGCTCGTCGGCCCGGGAGCCCGGCCGGGCCGCCAGCAGGCGGTTGCACTCACGGCAGAGCGCCCGCAGCAGGGCCGGATCGGCGGCGGCGGGGGCCTCCTCCGGGCCGGGACAGGGTAGCTTCGCCTCGGCCGCGAACGCCTGCAGCGCCTCCGCTTTCGGCACCACCAGGGCCCCGAGCTGCTTGCGGTCCTGGCCCACCAGCATCACCTGCTCCACCAGCGGCGAGGCCACCAGGGCCTCCTCCAGGGGGCCGGGCTCGATGTTCTCGCCACTGCTGAGCACAATCGTGTCCTTGGCCCGGCCGGTCAGCACCAGGGTGCCGTCGGCCAGCAGCAGGCCCAGGTCACCGGTGTCGAACCAGCCCTCGCCATCCAGCACCTTCGCCGTGGCCTCGGGCTTGTTGTGGTACCCCCCCATCACCTGGGGCCCCCTGGCCAGCACCAGCCCCCGCTCCCCCACCGGCAGCGGAGCCCTGGTGGCGGGATCCACCACCTTCAGGGCGGTGTCCGGAAGGGGCTGGCCGGCGCTGCCGCGGCGGTTGCTCCAGGGCCGGCGGCAGGCGAGCACCGGGCTGGTCTCGGTGAGGCCGTAGCCCACCAGCAGCTCGATGCCGACGGCTTCGAAGAACCCATCCACATGGATGGCCAGGGCCCCGCCGCCGCTGATGGCGGTGCGCAGCCGCCCCCCCACCAGCTGGCCGCGCACCTTCGGCCAGAGCAGGGCGCTGGCCGTCCCGTGCAGCGGCCAGAGCAGCAGGGCGCCGGCGGCGGCCACAAGCCGGTCGGCGGCCCCGACCGGCTTCAGGGTGAGATCCAGGGCCGTCCGCCGCCGCCGGTGGAAGGCCCGGCTGACGGCGAGGGCGCGGCGCAGCAGGCGCTGGCGGGAGGCGGGCATGGCGGCCAGGGCGTCCTCGAAGCCGGAGAGCAGGGCCTCCCACAGCCGCGGCACGCTGATCAGGTACTGGGGCCGGACCTTCTGCAGATCGGAGCGCAGCTGCTTGAGGGTGGTGTAGGTCTGGCGGCAGCCACAGCTGAGCAGGAAGTACTCGGCGGTGCGCTCGTAGGCATGCCAGATCGGCAGCACCGACAGCACGTGGTCGCCAGGGCTGGGTGCCACCGCCACCCCCAGGGTGCCCAGCTGGTGCAGGACGTTCGCGTGGCTGAGGGGCACCCCCTTGGGCTGGCCCGTGGTGCCGGAGGTGTACAGGAGCGTGGCCAGGCGCCCGGGCCCGCCCGTGGGGACGGGCGGCAGGGGGCTGGCGGCGCCGCGCTGCAGCAGCGCGTCCCAGGTGAGGCAGGGCAGCGGCAGGGGCACGGCCGGGGCCTCCCCCTCCAGCAGCACGACGAAGCGCAGCCGCCGCAGGGCCGGCCCGTCGAGGGCCAGCCGTTCCAGCAGGGCGGCCGACTCCAGCACCGCCCCCACCGCGCCGGCGTCTTCAAGGATGTAGCGCAGCTCTTCGGCCGGGGCCGCGCTGCCGCGCACCGCATCGGCCGCCCCGGCCCGCATCAGCCCCTGGTCGGCCACCAGCCAGCGGGGACCGTTCTCCGCGAACAGGGCCACCACGTCGCCGGCCCCCACCCCCAGATCGGCGAAGGCCGCCGCCGCCCGGTCGATGGCCTGGCGCAGTTCGCCGTAGCGCAGCGTCTCCGGATGGCGGCTGTGGGGGGCCTCCAGCGCCACCTGGGGGCCGTACAAGCGCTCCAGTTCCGGCCAGAGGCCCTCCAGTCCCTCGAGCTGGCTCCAGTCGCGGCGGGCGGCGAGGGCACGGCGGTCCTGGGCGCTGCCGCCCCAGTGGATCTCGGCTCTGGCGTTCATGGGCGGCCGGCACGCATAACAGAAGGTCAGGATTCTCCCAGTCCCGACCCGTCTCCCCCCTCCCCCAGGCCAGCCAGTCCCTCCTGTGGCCCCGGCGGCCGCAGGGCCACGCCGAAGCGGCGGGCGAAGGCCGCCAGCAGCAGCGGCGCCACCTGGTCGGAGGTGAGGGCGGGCCGCCAGTCCACCAGCCGTCCCACCGGCCGGCCGGCGAGCCCGCAGGGCACGATCGCCCCGAAGCCCTCCAGGGGGCAGTCGACGTTCAGGGCCAGACCGTGCTGGCTGATCCAGCGCCGGGCGCCGACACCGATCGCCGCCAGCTTGCGGCCCTCGAGCCAGACCCCGGTGAGGCCCTCGAGGCGCTCCCCCTCCAGCCCCAGCTCCTGCAGCACGGCCAGCACCACGTCCTCCAGGGCCCGCAGATAGAGGTGCAGGTCGCCGCCATGGCGCTGCAGGTCGAGCACCGGGTAGAGCACCAACTGGCCAGGCAGATGGTGGGTCACCTCGCCACCGCGGTCGATGCGGTGCAGCGGCAGGGGCGGGTGGGCCGGATCGAAGCCGAGGTGCTCCAGGCTGGCCCCCCGGCCCAGGGTGTAGCAGGGGGTGTGCTGCAGCAGCAGCAGGGCGTCGGGCGCGGCGGGATCGTCGAGCCGGCGCCGCTGCAGGCGGCGCTGCCACTCCCAGGCCAGGGGGAAGGGCACCGGGGAGCGGGCTTCAAAAAGAATTGCGGGAGTGTTGGGGGCCATGCAGCGGCGTTCCTAGCTTGAGGTTGTCCCAGAGCCAGAATTCCTCTGGAGGCAGGCACCCGAATGAAACTGCTGATCCACGGCCGCAATCTCGACGTCACACCGGCGATCAGGGAGTACACCGAAACCAAGCTCAATCGCGCCATCAGCCATTTCGATGGCATCGTCAAGGAAGCCGACGTGCATCTGTCGGTGGCCCGCAATCCCCGTGTGCCGCAGCAGACGGCGGAAGTCACGGTCTTCGCCAACGGGGTGGTGATCCGGGCCCAGGAACGCAGCGAGAACCTCTACGCCAGCATCGACATGGTGGCCACCAAGCTGAGCCGGCAGCTGACCCGCTACAAGGACCGGCTGCAGGAGCGCAGCCAGGGTCCGGTGCACCGTTCCGCCGCCGCCGAGGAAGCCGGAGCCGCCACCCTGCCCAACCCCGGGGGCTCCCTCACCGATGGCCTCGAGCCCGCCGTCCCCCATCGCGGCGTGCGCCGCAAGTACTTCGCCATGCCGGCGATGGACCTGGAGGAGGCCCTGCATCAGCTGGATCTGATCGACCACGACTTCTACATGTTCCGCGACGCGGGCACGGGCCAGATCCAGGTGGTCTACCGCCGCAACCATGGCGGATTCGGCGTCATCCAGGCCCGTGACACCTGAGCGGGAGACCGACCGGCCCGACCTCGCCCCCCTGATCGACCACGCCCTGCTGGATCCCCACCGGGGCCGGGAGGCCATCCTGCGCTGCTGCGATGAGGCCCGCCACTTCGGCTTCGCCGGGGTGTGTCTGGCCTCCCGCTGGCTGCCCGTGGCCCGCGAGCGGCTGCCGGTCGACGGAACGGTGAAGCTGGTCGCCGTGGTGGGGTTCCCCTTCGGGGCCATCCCCGCGGCGATCAAGCGGGCCGAGGCGGAGTGGGCCGCCGCCGCCGGGGCCGACGAACTCGACGTTGTCCCCGATTTCGGCGCCCTGGCCGATGGCGACGGCACCGCCGTGCTCGACGATCTGGCGGCCATCACCGACCTGGGCCTGCCGGTCAAGGTGATCCTGGAGATGGGCCGCCTCGACCCGGAGGCCCTGGAGCTGCTGGTGGAGATCAGCATCGATGCCGGGGTGCGCCACCTCAAGAGCGGCAGCGGCTTCGGCCCGCCGGTGACCCCCGAGCAGGTGGGCCGGCTGGTGGCCCTGGCCCGGGGCCGGGCGGCGGTGAAGGCCGCCGGTGGCATCGCCGATCTCGACCAGGCGCTGGCCCTGGTGGCGGCCGGTGCCGGCCGGCTGGGCACGAGCCGGGGCGTGGCCCTGATGCAGGCGCTGCGCGCCGGTGCCTGAACAGCACCTGGAGGGTCTGGCCCTCACCTGCCGCCCCCTGGGGGAACACGACCGGCTGCTCACCCTGTTGAGCGAGGCCGAGGGGCTGACACGGCTGGCGGTGCCGGGGGCGCGCCGGCCGAAGAGCAGCCTGGCGGCGGCGGTGCCCCTGGCCCATCTGATGCTGCAGGTGGGGGGTCGCGGCGGCCTGCGGCGGGTGCGCCAGCTGCGGGTGCTGCGCAACTACAGCGGCCTGGCCCAGCGCCTGGAGACCCTGGCCGCCGCCCAGGCGCTGGCTGAGCTCTGCCTGAAGCTGGTGCCCGGTGAGACGCCCGCCCCAGGGGTGCTCGCCGACCTGCTGCTCCAGCTCGGGCGCCTGGAGGCCGTGGTGACGGAGCGGGCCGGGCGGGTGGAGGCCCTGGCGGTGGCGGTGCAGGGGAGCATCCACCTGCTGGCCCTGGGGGGCTTCGCCCTGCCCCTGCAGCACTGCGTCCGCAGCGGGGCGCCCCTCGTGCCGCCGATCGGCGACTGGTCATGGCGCTGCAGCCTGCTGCCCAGCGAGGGACTGGCGATCGGGGCGATCCCGGGCGCCCGGGTGATGCTCAACCCTTCCGAGCTGGCCCTGCTGCAGCGGCTGACGCGTCCCGCCCCACCCCGAAGCCGGGACGGCCAGCTGATGGGACCGGAGGCGGTGTGGCTGCACCTGCTCGACCTGGTGGAGGCCTGGTGCGGCGAGCATCTCGGTCAGCGACCACGAGCCTTCAGACTGCTGCGGACCGCCTGCGACCCGATGCCCTCCCATCCGTCCGAGCCAGCATGAGCCCGAGCGGCAATACCGAGAGGGGGCTGGCCGCCGTCCTGGCCCTGCCGGGGTTCCGGCGCCTCTGGATCGGCCAGGTGTTCTCCCAGCTGGCGGACAAGTTCTACATCGTGCTGATGGTGTTCCTGATCGCCCAGTACTGGGTGACGGACACGCCGCAGAACAATGCGGCCCTGGCCGAGGCGGCCGCCGCCTTCCGGATGGGCTTCGAGACCCGGGCCCAGATGATCACCCTGCTGGCCACCGGCATCTATGTCGCCAACACCGTGCCGGCGATGCTGCTGGGGACGGTGGCGGGGGTGTGGGCCGACCGCTGGCCGAAGCGCACCGTGATGGTGGCCTCCAACGGCCTGCGGGCCGCCCTGGTGATGCTGGCCCCCCTGTGCCTGCTGCCGGGGCCGATGTGGCTGGGGTTGAGCTGGGGCTACTGGGCCCTGGTGGCCATGACGTTCTTTGAGTCGGTGCTCACCCAGTTTTTCGCCCCGGCGGAGCAGGCGGCCATTCCCCTTCTTGTCAGCACCCCCCAGCTGCTGGCGGCCAACTCCGTGTACCAGGCCACCAGCATGGCGGCCACGATCGTCGGGTTCGCCCTCGGCGACCCGATCCTGCGCCTGCTGCGCGCCCTGCTGGCCCAGGTGGGGATTCCGGGGGGGGAGTTCGTGCTGCTGCCGCTCTGCTACGGCGCCGCGGCCGTGGCCATCGCCGGGATCGAGATTCCCGAACCGCCGCGGGTGCCGCGCTCCATCTCCGTCTGGGAGGAGATCGGCGAGGGGGTGCAGGTGCTGCGGGAGCGGCCCAATGTGCGCAGCGCCATGATCCAGCTGGTGCTGCTCTATAGCCTGCTGGCGGCCCTGTACGTGCTGGCGATCAGCCTGGCGGCCGCCATCGGCGGGCTCGGTCCCACCCGCTTCGGTGTGCTGCTGGCGATGAGCGGGCTGGGGCTGGCGGTGGGAGCCCTGGCCATGGCCCAGCTGGGCGAACGCTTCAGCCGCCGCGGGCTGGCCAGTGCCGGGCTCGGGACCATCGCCTGGTGCCTGGTGCTGCTGGGGCAGCTGCGCGGCAACCTGGTGTTCACCCTGCTGCTCTGCGGCCTGCTGGGGGTGGGCGCCGCCCTGCTGGCGATCCCCGCCCAGACGACCATCCAGGAGGACACCCCGGAGAGCCAGCGCGGCCGGGTGTTCGGGCTCCAGAACAACCTGATCAACATCGCCCTCAGCCTGCCCCTGGTGCTGGCGGGCACCGTGGTGAGCCGCTACGGACTGCTGCCGGTGCTCTGGGGCCTGGCGGCCATCGCCGCGGTCGCCGCCCTGAGTGAGCGGCCCTGGCGCCGCAGCTGAGCGCCCGCCCAACGCTGCTACATTCCGCTGTTGCGTGGGGCCATACAGGTGATGCACATTGCCTGGCTGGGCAAGAAATCTCCGTTCTGCGGCAACGTCACCTACGGCCTTAGCACCACTGAAGCCCTGCGGCAGCGCGGCCACGCGGTGAGCTTCATCCACTTCGACACGCCCACCCCTTCCCTGGGGCGGCCGGAGGCAGGGGGCGGCGAGCTGGATCCGCCGGGGGGGCCCGAGGCCAACCCCGAGGTGGCCCTGCCCTACCTGGTGAAGTCGCAGGTGTACACGATCCCCTCCCCCGGGGCCCAGCGGGAGCTGCGGGAGTCCCTGGAGCGGCTGCGGCCCGATCTGGTGCACGCCAGCCTCACCCTCTCCCCCCTCGACTTCCGCCTGCCCGACCTCTGCCAGCAGCTGGGTCTGCCCCTGGTCGCCACCTTCCATCCCCCCTTCGACGCCGGGCTGCGCAACCTCACCGCCGGCACCCAGCAGCTCACCTACCAGCTCTACGCCCCCTCCCTGGCGAAGTTCGACCGGGTGATCGTGTTCTCCGAGCTGCAGGCGGAGGTGCTCGTGCGCCTGGGGGTGCGGCGGGAACGGCTGGCGGTGATCCCCAACGGGGTCGACACCGACACCTGGGCCCCGGCCGCCCCGGGCCGCGAACCCGATCTGGCCCAGCTGCGGCTCCAGGTGGGCGGCCGCCGCGTCTTCCTCTACATGGGGCGGGTGGCCACCGAGAAGAACGTCGAGGCCCTGCTGAAGGCCTGGCGGCTGGTGCGCCCCCAGGGCTGCGTGCTGGTGATCGTGGGGGACGGGCCGCTGCGCTCGTCCCTGCAGAGCGGCAGCGAAGCCGATGTGATCTGGTGGGGCTACGAGGCCAGCCGCGCCCGCCGGGTGGCGCTGCTGCAGCTCGCTGAGGTGTTCCTGCTGCCGTCCCTGGTGGAGGGGCTCTCCCTGGCCCTGCTGGAGGCCATGGCCTGCGGCACCGCCTGCGTGGCCACCGATGCCGGTGCCGATGGCGAGGTGCTGGAGGGAGGAGCGGGGATCGTGATCAGCACCCAGGGCGTCACCACCCAGCTGCGCACCCTGCTGCCGGTGCTGCGGGACCAGCCCGTGCTCACGGCCGAGCTGGGGCGCCGGGCCCGCCAGAGGGCCCTGGAGCGTTACACCCTCACCGGCAACATCGACGCCCTGGAGCGGCTCTACGGCGAGCTGTGCCCGCAGCCGGTGGCGGTCTGACCGGTCGCTCCGGCCCCGCCCCGGCGCTGCCGATCGGCACGGATCGCGTCAAGATGAGCCCAGGATCCAGGTGCGATGAACTCCCCCCTTCCCCTCCAGGGACGCTCGGTCCAGCAGGCGATCGTCCCCATCGCCACCCAGGTCATGGGTGGTTCCGATGGGGCCCTCACCGCTCGGCCCACCGTCTCGATCGTCGACGATGACCCCCACATCCGGGCCATGGTGGCGGAGGAGCTGGCGGACTCCGGCTGCGAGGTGGTGGCGCTGACCAACGGCCAGGGCCTCGCGACGCGGCTGGCCGAGGGGGGGATCGATCTTGTCTTCCTCGACGTGCAGATGCCCGACTGTGACGGCATCGAATGCCTGCGGGACCTGCGCAGCCAGGGGTGCACCGTGCCGGTGGTCATCTTCACCTCCCTGAACGACCCCGAGCGGCGCCGCCAGGCCCAGGCGGCCGGAGCCGACGACTACGTGCTCAAGCACGAACTGCTCGACAGGCTGCCCGACCTGCTGGAACGGCTCCTGCCCAGGGGGAGCGAGAACCGCCACCTGTGACGACGCATCCACCGATGGCCCCCCCGACCGGGGCCCCTCCCCGTGGCTGGCGTCACCGACTGTTCGGGAGTCTGCTGGGCCAGCTCCGGCTGGCGGCCTTCACCTCCGTCTTCCTCGGGTTCAGTGCCGCCTCCGCCTTCACCCTGCTGATCAACCGGGACTGTCTGCTGCATCACCAGCACCATGGTCAGCGGCTGGGGGCGGGCTCCCTGGCCGACGCCCTCGACCGGCTCGTCGCCGATCCGTCCGTCGCCCACGCCGACCTGCTGCGCGTGGAGCTGGAGCGCCGCAGTGACCGGGAGCGCTTCTTCTGGGTGCAGCACGAGGATGGCTCCCTGCTGCTGCCCGGGCAAGGGACCGGCGAACTGCTGGCCCTTCCCGGCGTGGTCGGCCAGGCGATGGCGGCCCACAGCGGCGCCTGGTCGGTCCGGTCCTTCGCGCCCCTGCTGATCGGCACGGACCGCCGCCTGGTCAAGGATCCGGAGGGCAACAGCTTTCTCACCTACACCCTGCACCGTTCCTCCGGAGGCAGCCAGCTCTGGGTCGCCGAAGACATCAGCAACAACGTGGCCAGCCTGCGCAGCATGCTGCTGGGGCTGGCGGTGGTGTGGATCCTGAGCCTGGTGCTCACCCTGGTGGCGATTTCCGTGCTCACCCGCCGCCTGCTCCAGCCGCTGCGGGATCTCCATCGCATGGCCGCCGGCGTCACCAGCGAAAGCCTGGCCAGCAGCCACCTCAAGCTCGAGCAGGCGCCCCTGGAGGTGGAGGAGCTCGCCCAGTCCTTCAATGGCCTGCTCGACCGGCTGGCCCTGGCCTGGAGCCAGCAGCGGCACTTCGTGGGGCTCGTCTCCCATGAGCTGCGCAACCCCCTGATGATCATCGGCGGCTACCTGCGCCGCTTGCAGCGGCGCGGCCAGAATCTGGACCCCGAGCAGATGCGCGCCCTCGCCACCACCGAGGCCGAGACCCACCGCATCACCCGCATGCTCAATGACCTGCTGGATCTCTCCCGCAGTGAGTCGGGCCAGCTGCAGATGGTGCTGGCCCCGGTGGCCGTCGACGAGGTGCTGACCACCGCCTGCGACCTCGCCCGCAGCCAGCTGTCACGCCCGCTGCTGCTCACCCTTCCCGAGGAGGCCGCCGAGGGGCCGGTCCGGGCGGTGGCCGAGACCGATCGCCTCCAGCAGGTGCTGCTCAACCTGATCGAGAACGCCGACAAGTACTCGGCGCCGGGTCGGCCGATCAGCCTCGAACTGACGCGGAACGACGCCGAGCTGTGCATCACCGTCCGGGATCAGGGCATCGGCATCCCCCCGGAGGACATCCCCAAGGTGTTCGATCGCTTCCACCGCGGCCGCAACGCCATCGAGCACGAACGGGGCTCGGGTCTTGGGCTGTCGGTGGTGAAGCTGCTGGTGGAGGCCATGGGGGGCTCCATCGACGTCGACAGCGAGATCGGGGTGGGGAGCCGCTTCCACATCCACCTGCCGGCGGCCCCGTAACCGCAGCTCAGTAGCGCTCCGGCCGGGGGTCCTGCCAATCGGGGGCGAACCCCTTCCGACGCAGCATGGCCACGGAGTCCTCCAGGCGGCGGCGATCAAGGCGCCACAACCGGTAGACCCCGGCGCGCTCCAGTTCGCTGGCGCCGAGATGGCGCCAGAAGGGGGCACCGGCGGTGGTCCGATCGATCACCACCAGCACCGTGGGCTGCTCCTCCGGTCGGCTGGGCCGCTGGCCCACCCGGCGTTCCCGGCGCAGCCGGTCCGCCAGGTTGATCGGACCCTCCACGCCGATGCCCTCGTAGATCACCACCCGCCGGCTGTAGTAGTGCAGGGAGGGCTTGAGCACGCCCACCATCGCCACCGGCTCCCCCGGACGGCCCTCGCGCTGCAGGGCCGCCGCCATGCGGCGCACGGGCTCACCCCGCAGGCGATCACCCACGCTCCACAGCGGCAGCAGGGCCGCAGGCACGAACAGCACCAGGGGCAGCTGCAGGGCCAGCAGGCGCAGGGGCGGGCGGCGGCGCCGGGTGATCCAGCCCAGCAGGGCGGCCAGCAACCAGCAGGCGGCCACCACCGGCACCAGCGGGCTGTCCCGCAGCTCCGAGGCCAGCGTGGGCATCTCCGGATCCTGGATCAGCGGCAGCCAGAGGGGCGCCACCAGGAACACCAGACCCAGGCCACTCACCAGCAGCAGACAGAGGCCCCAGGCCCAGCGCTCCCAGGGGCGACCGCCCGCACCGGACCAGCCCGTCTGGGCCGCCAGGGCGATCAGCAGGGCCGCAGCGGGGGTGGCGGGCAGCCAGTAGCTCGGCAGCTTGGTGGCGGCGGCGGTGAAGAACAGCAGCACCGCCAGCAGCCAGCAGGCGGCGAAGCGGGCCAGGGAGGCGGCGGGGGGCTGGGGCCAGGTGGGACACCAGGAGCGCCGCAGCGGTCCGATCGCCCGGGCCAGGCCGGCCAGCAGCAGCGGTGAGACGGGCAGGCTCGCCACCAGCATCACCGGCACGAAGAACCACCACGGCTGCAGGTGCCGGTTCACCACTTCGGTGAACCGCTGGATGTTGTGGTATCCGAAGAAGCTGTCCCAGAAGGGCCGGCCCTCGCTGTACAGGGCCAGCAGATACCAGGGAGCCGCCACCAGGGCGGTGAGCGCCAGGCCCCGGAGCGGCCGCAGCCGCCGCCACAGCCCGGCGATGTCGGCCTGGAGCCAGCCGAACAGCAGCAGGGTGAGGCCCAGGAGCACCACCGCCACCGGCCCCTTGGCCAGCACGGCCAGCCCGAGCACGGGCCAGGGCAGCCACCAGCGCCGGCCGGGATCGGCATAGGCCTGCCAGCAGAGCAGCAGCGCCAGGGCCACCAGGCCGCTGAACAGGGAATCGCTCACCGCCGTGCGCCCCCAGGCGAGCGCCAGGGGCGAGAGGCCGAAGGCGAGGGCGGCGGTGAGGGCCGTCAGCCCCGGACGCTCCGGCCTCGGTGGGCCGGCGGCGGTAGGGGCGGGGGCAGCCCGGAACGGGGGCTGGGGCCAGCGCAGCAGGGTGTCCGCCAGGGCCAGCATCACGCCGATGGCGGCCAGGGCGGAGGGGAAACGGGCGGCCCAGGTCCCGAGGGGGTTCCACTGCTCCTGGCCGGGCAGGGCGTAGACGAGCCCCATCAGCCAGTAGACCAGCGGCGGCTTGTCGTAGCGGGGCAGGCCGTTGACCCGGGGGATCAGCCAGTCGCCCGTCTCCGCCATCGCCCGCGCCGAAGCCGCGAACAGCGGCGGCGTCTCATCCACCAGGCCGGTGCTGCCCAGCTGCCAGGCGAACAGCGCCAGCCCCAGCAGCAGGGTGAGCAGCAGCAGCCGGCGGCGCTGGCGGCGGGACAGGGCGGTCAAACCGGCTGGGCGAATCGGAGGGAACCTATCGCTCCCCAGCCGCTCCCTCCTGTGTCGCCGCACCGGCCATCAGCCGATCCACGAGCTCCAGATGCCGGGGCAGACAGACCCGGCCCAGGTCGAACCGCTCCACCACCGTCCGGCGGGCCTCCCGCCGCAGCCCGGTGTGGCCTTCGGGGCCTGCCAGCACCGCCGCCAGCCGCTCGGCCAGGGCCCGGTGGTCGAAGAAGTCCACCAGCAGCCCGTTGCGGCCGTCCTCGATCACGTCCTGCACCGGGGCCGTGGCCGAGCCGATCACCAGGGCCCCGCAGCTCATCGCCTCCAGCAGGCTCCAGCTGAGCACGAAGGGAACGGTGAGATAGACGTGGCAGGCCGTGACCCGGAACAGCTCATGCAGCACCGGGTGGGGCACGCGACCGACGAAGTGGACGCGGCGCCGATCGAGGCTGTCGCCCAGCTCCGCCAGCATCGCCTCCTTCCAGCTGCCGCCGCCGGGGGGGGCGGCGCCGTAGCTCACCCCATCGCCGCCGACGATCACCACATGGGCCCTCGGCCTGAGCCGCTGCAGCAGGGGCAGCATGCGCATGAAGGTGTGGAAGCCCCGGTAGGGCTCCAGATTCCTGGCCACGAAGCTCACCACCTCATCGCCGGGGGCGAAGCTCAGCCCGGCGCGCTGCAGCTGCAGGCAGGCGGGACCCTGGGGGGCGATCGCCGCCGTGTCGATGCCCTCGTGGATCACGCTCAGCCGCTGGCGATAGGGCTCCGGCACGGTGCTGGCCTGCCAGGGGGTGGGGGCGACTCCCCAGTCCAGATCCTGGAGAGCCAGGAGCTGGGGGGCCCGTCGCAGGCGCAGGCGGGCGCGGGGGCGCCAATCGGCGTCGGTGAACTCCGGGTCGAATCCCACATCGCCCCCCTGCAGCTGGTAGATGAACTCCACCTGGTGCAGGACCGGGACGGCCGGCAGCAGGTCCTTCACCACCAGCAGTTCCCCCCAGCCCGGATGGCCGACCACCAGATCGGGCCGCAGGCCGTCGTCCAGCAGCGACTCCAGGCAACGGGCCACCGCTTCGCCCCGCAGGATCTTGGTCTGGAAATCGGCTGCCCAGGGGTGGCAGGGCGGCACCCCCCCGGGCGGCAGGGGGTCGTAGCGGTGCAATGGAATGGCGGGCAGGGGCTGGCTGGTGGGACCGCCGATGGCCACCACCCGGTCGCCGCGGGCCTGCAGGGCCGGCGCCAGGTGCCGGTACTGGCCGGGAAAGTTCTGATGGACGAATAGGACGGTGCGGCTCATGGCGGCACCGGCTCGGTCCGCCCGCCCACCTGCCAGAGCCGGCCGCGTTGGTTGATGAGCAGCACCGAGAGCAGGGCCAGCGCCGCCCCCAGCCACTGCAGCGGGCCCAGCCGCTCGTCCAGCAGCAGCACGCCGCAGAGCACCGCGAACACCGGCGTCAGGAAGGTGAGGGCGGTGAAGCCGGTGAGGTCGCCGCTGCTGGCGAACCAGAAGAACAGGCCATAGGCCAGGGCACTGCCCAGCAGGGCGGCGTAAGCCATCAGGCCCCACTCCAGCGGGCTCCAGTGGGGCCAGAAGCTCACCGTTGCCGGGTGGAGCAGCGCCTCGCCGCCGGCCACCAGCACCAGGGGCACCCCGCCCAGGAGCATGTGCCAGCCGGTGACGGCGACCGGATCGCTGCGGCGGGTGGCGTAGCGGCAGAGAACCGTGCCCACCGCCATCGCCGCCGCCGCCCCCAGCATCCAGGCCTCGCCGTGGCTCCAGGCCTGCCCCTGCAGGGCCGGCGGCCCCTGCAGCCACCAGTGGCGCAGCACCTCCCCGGGCAGTCCCAGGCAGAGGATGCCCAGCAGGCCGATCAGCAGGCCCAGCCAGCCCACCGGGTTGATCGCCTCACCGAACAGGGTGCGGGCCAGCAGGGCCACCAGCAGGGGCTGGGAATCGATCAGCACCGAGCCCAGGCCCGCCCCGGTCTCGCCCAGCCCCCGGGCCAGGAGCCCCTGGAACAGGCTGCCGTCCACGGCGGCGAACAGCAGCAGCCAGGGCCAGTCCACGGGATCGACCCGCCAGGACCGCCCCAGCAGGCGGGCCGCCAGCAGCAGCACCAGCCCGGCCGGCAGCAGCCGCAGGCTGGCCAGCATGGCCGGCGAGGCCCCCAGCAGCAGCGGCTTCATCGCCGCCATCGCCGTGCCCCAGAGGGCGAAGGGCAGGAGCATCAACACCCAGCGCAGGGTCCGGGGCATGGGGCGGGCGTCCTGGGGCGGCGGTGGAGGTACGGGGGGCGGCGGGCAGGCCCCTCCGGGCCTTCTTTTTAAGATCCAGCCACCGCGCATCTCCACAATGCCCTGGCCCTGGTGCCGCAAGTCCCGACGAACCCTGGCGCGCATCGCCATCGAGGGGCCGATCGCCGGGGGCACCCGCGTCCGGGTGCTGAAGGCCATCGAACAGGTGCAGCAGCGGGAGTGCCCCGCCCTGCTGCTGCGCATCGACAGTCCCGGCGGCACCGTCGGTGACAGCCAGGAGATCCATGCGGCGCTGATGCGCCTGCGGGAGAAGGGCTGCCGGGTGGTGGCCAGCTTCGGCAACATCTCCGCCTCCGGCGGCGTCTATGTGGGGGTGGCGGCGGAGAAGATCGTCGCCAACCCCGGCACCATCACCGGCTCCATCGGCGTGATCCTGCGCGGCAATGATCTCTCCAGGCTGTTGAAGCGGATCGGCATCCGCTTCGAAACCGTCAAGAGCGGGCTTTACAAGGACATCCTTTCCCCCGACCGCGCCCTCTCCGAGGCGGAACGGCAACTGCTGCAGGAGCTGATCGACGCCAGCTACGGCCAGTTCGTGGCGGCGGTGGCCGCAGGCCGGGGCCTGGAGCCGGAGGTGGTGCGCAGCTTCGCCGACGGGCGGGTGTTCAGTGGCGCCCAGGCCCTGGAACTCGGCCTGGTGGATGTGCTGGGGGACGAAGAGAGTGCCCGCCGCCTGGCGGCGGAGCTGGCCGGGCTGGATCCGGAGAAGACCCGCACGGTCAGCTTCGGCAAACCGCCCCGGAAGCTGCTGGGGCTGCTGCCGGGGAGCACACTGCTGCAGCAGCTCTCCCACTCCCTGAGCCTGGAGCTGGCCTGGAGCGGCCAGCCCCTCTGGCTCCATCGCCCCTGACGTCATGAAGCCTGGTCTTGAGCTGAGGGCCCTGCGGGGGGCCACCACCGCCAGCGCCAACACCGGCGATGCGATCGCGGAGGCCGTGGCGGAACTGATCGAGGAGCTGCTGCAGCGCAACGACCTGGCAGGGGACCGGGTGCTCTCGGTGACCTTCTCCGTGACGGCCGATCTGGACGCCTGCTTCCCCGCCGCCATCGCCCGCCGCCGGGCCGACTGGGGCCGGGTCGCCCTGCTGGATTGCCAGCAGATGGCGGTGGCCGGAGACCTGCCCCGCTGCATCCGGCTGCTGGCCCACGCCTGGCTCGAGGCCGGCCGGGAGGAGGTCCACCCCTATCTGCGGGAGGCGGCACGGCTGCGGCCCGACCGGGCCGATGCGGGCCAGCCTTCGGCCCCAGCCAGCTCCCCCGCCGACCACTGAAGGCGCGGCAGACGCACAGGCGTGTTGAGACTTTCAGCATGAAGTTCCCCCCAGCCATGCCTTCCTTCCCGCGCGAGCGGTCCCAGCCCCTGACCCTGATCGGCCGCCTGGGCACCGCCGGCCTCGGCGCGCTGGCGGTCGCCGGCGCCACCCTCCTCTCCCCGCTCGCCCCCGCCCCGTCCCTGGCCCAGGGCACCCCCGGGCTGATGGAGTTCCGCTGGGAGAACAACAGGGACTACCGCAAGCTCTATTTCTTCACCACCGACACCACCCGTATGCAGCGGGCGGAGTACTACCTGATGCTGCGGCCGAAGGATCGCAAGACGGCGATCCTCAAGTTGAGCATCAGCGTTCCCAGCCACTTCGACAGCAAGATCGATCCCAAGCAGGTCAAGCTTTGCCGGATGAGTGAGGGCGGCATGCTCAAGAGAACCCGCTGCCTGGAAACGATTCCCGCCACGATCGAGGTGTCGGAGAACGGCCGATCGATCGAAATCTTTCCGGAAACGCCTGTCTCCGACAAGGACACGATCGGTGTCTACATGAACGTGTTCAACCCGTTCAACGCCGGCATGTATCAGTTCAACGCCCTGGCCCAGGCCCCCGGGGACATCCCGGTCTCGGGCTACCTGGGCAGCTGGCTGATCCAGATCGTGCCCAACAACACCAACTGATAGGGTGGCCGACTGAGCCGAAAGCAGCATGACCAAGCGCACACTGGAAGGAACGAGCCGCAAGCGCAAGCGCGTGTCCGGCTTCCGGGTGCGGATGCGCACCCACACGGGCCGTCGCGTGATCCGCACCCGCCGCCGCCGCGGCCGGGCCCGCCTGGCGGTCTGAGGCCGGCCAGGAAGGTCCGTGGCCCTGCCACAGCAGCACCGGCTGAAGGGCCGAAGGGTCTTCGATCGTCTGTACCGCCAGGGACGTCGTTACCAGGGACCTGGGCTCCTGCTCAGGGTCCTGGTGGCCGATCCTTCCCTGCTGCCCCCCCGAACGCCCACCGGAAAGCCCCGCGGCGGGACCCCCGGTACAACCCCCACCGCCAGCCCCTGGCGTTGCGGCATCGTGGTCAGCAGCAAGGTGAGCAAGCTGGCGGTGCGCCGCAATCGCCTGCGACGCCTTTTCCACGACCACCTGCGGCGCCACCCGCCCACCCCGGATCAGCCGCTCTGGCTGCTGATCACCCTCAAACCCGGCTGCCTCGAGCGCAGCGACGACCAGCTGCTGGGAGAATGCGGTCAACTGCTGCGCCAGGCAGGATTGCTCCTTGACCCCGGAGGACAGGGTGGAGAACAAACTCGAGATCAATGAGACGGTCTTCTACGAGGGCGGTCCCGCCAGGGGCGATCTGATCGTCAACCTGCTGTTCGGCCTCACCCTGATCGGCATTCCCTTCGCCGTGGGGGCCATCGTCCGGGCCCTGTGGCTGCGCTTCCGCATCACCAGCCGGCGCATCAGCGTCAGCGGCGGCTGGCTCGGCCGCGACCGCACCCAGGTGGTCTACAGCCAGATCCGCGAGGTGCGCTCGGTGCCGCGGGGCTTCGGCGCCTGGGGCGACATGGTGGTGGTGCTGAACGACGGCGCCAAGCTCGAAATGCGGGCCGTGCCGCGCTTCCGGGAGCTCGAGGCCTTCATCGAAGAGCAGCGCGAGAGCCGCGGCAAGGCCGCCGCCCGCACCTCAGGAGCCACCGGTGCTGCCGGCTTCGCGCCCCCGGTCCGTGAAAGCGCCTGACCACCGGACCCCCATCCGGTCTCCCCGGTCGGGCACACTGGCAGCCGAGATTCCCCACCCCAGCGCACCCCTGCCGTGATCGGCTACATCTCCGACAACCTGCTGCTCCCGATCCTTGATTTCTTCTACGGATTGGTTCCGAGCTATGGGCTCGCGATCGTGGCCCTCACCGTGGTCATCCGCCTGGCCCTGTTTCCGCTGAGCGCCGGCTCGATCCGCAGCGCCCGGCGTATGCGCATCGCCCAGCCGGTGATGCAGCAGCGCCAGGCGGAGATCAAGGCCAAGTACGCCAACAACCCCCAGAAGCAGCAGGAAGAGCTGGGCAGCCTGATGAAGGAGTTCGGCAGCCCCCTTTCGGGCTGTCTGCCGCTGCTGGTGCAGATGCCGATCCTGTTCGCCCTTTTTGCCACCCTGCGGGGGTCACCCTTCGCCGACGTCCCCTACGCGATCAACCTCAAGGTGCTTCCGGCCGAGGAGATCGCCGCGGTGGAGGCCAAGCCTTTCAACAGCGCCAGCCACTCCATCTTCATCAGCGAGACCGAGCACGTGCCGGTGGTCGCCAGCCTCGAGGGCGGCACCAAGCTCGGCGTCGGCGCCACGGCTCAGGTGGAGCTGCACGCCAAGGACGGCACCAGCTTCGCCTCCCTGCTGGGCACCGTGGAGCACGGCGACAGCTTCACCCCGAGCTGGGTGGTGACCAAGGGGGAGAGCGTGGTGCAGGTGGATGATCAGGGCCGGATCACCGCCCTGGCCCCCGGCGATGCCACCGTCGAGGCCCGCATTCCCGGTCTGGCGGCCCGCAGCGGTTTCCTGTTCATCAAGGCCCTGGGCCAGGTGGGCTTCTACACCGATGGCGCCGTCAACTGGGACATCGCCATCCTGGTGGGGGCCTTCGGCGCCACCCTGTTCGCCTCCCAGCTGCTCTCCGGCATGGGCATGCCAGCCAACCCCCAGCAGGCCACCGCCAACAAGATCACCCCGGTGATGATCACGGCCATGTTCCTGTTCTTCCCGCTGCCGGCGGGGGTGCTGCTCTACATGGTGGTGGCGAACGTGTTCCAGGGCGTCCAGACCTTCCTGCTCACCCGTGAGGCCCTGCCCGACAACCTGCAGGCGATCCTCGACAAGCAGCTCGCCCAGCAGCCGGCCACCGCCACGGCCGGTGGCGGCAGCGGTGGCGGCCGCCTCCCCTTCGAGCCCAAGACCAAGAAATGACCCGGCTGCAGCCGCTGCCCCTGCAGGAGTTGCGGCTGCTGAGCGAGGGCCGCAGCTGGCCCGTCGACCAGCCAATCGCCGGCCTGGCCAGCCTCACCCCCGTGCGCGGCCGGGTGCGGGCCCTCCACCACGGCACGGTGCTGGAGGTGGAGGGCACGGCGGAGACGATCATCACCCTCTGCTGCGACCGCTGCCTGCAGACCTACAACCACGCCCTGGGCGCCAAGGCCCGGGAGCTGCTGGAGATCGCCGTCTCCGGCCCCGATGAGGAGGAGGAGGTGCTGTTCGCCGCCGAGGATCCAGTGGAGCGCCTCGATCCCGGCGGCAACTTCGATCCGGAGCGCTGGCTGTTCGAGCAGCTCAGCCTGCAGCTGCCCCTGGTGAACCGCTGCGGGCCCGACTGCCCCGGCCCGCCGCTGCCCAGCGGCGACGCCAGCGGGGAAGGGGGCGGCGATCCCCGCTGGGCGGCCCTCCGCTCCCTGCGCTGAGCCATGGCCCACGACCTGGCCGACCAGCTGGATCTTCTGATCCGCTCCCGCACGCCGATCCTCTGGATCCGCAGCCTCGAGGAGGAGCGGGTGGAGGGGCTGCTGGAGCGGGCCGCCCAGCGCCTGGGGGGCCGCACCCTGCTCCGCTGGGACTTCATCGGCGGGCTGAGCGGGATCCCGAGCCTGGAGGGGCAGGCGGTGCGTCAGCCGATGGGGGCCCTCGGCGCCCTCGACGGGCTGCCGGCCGAGCAGGGGGCGATCCTGCTGCTGAAGGACTTCCACCGCTACGCCGATGATCCCGGCGTCTGCAGGCGCCTGCGCAACCTGGCCGCGGGCCTGCGGCAGGTGCCCCACACCCTGGTGATCAGCGCCCCGGAATGGCAACTGCCGCGGGAGCTGGAGGACAGCATCACCCTGCTGGAGCTGCCCCTGCCCGAGGCCGGGGAGATCGGCCGCCTGCTGCGGGCCATCGCCGAGGCCAGCGGCCAGCCGCTGGAGCCTGGGGTGCTCGAGCAGCTCACCGCCGCCTGCCACGGGCTGAGCGAGCAGCGGGTCCGCCAGCTGGCGGCCCGGGCCCTGGCCCGGCGGGGGCAGCTGGGCATCGAGGACCTGGCGGAGGTGCTGGAGGAGAAGCGCCAGGCCATCGCCCGCAGCGAACTGCTGGAGTACTGCCCTACCGAGGCCACCCCGGCCGACATCGGCGGGCTGGAGACCCTCAAGCACTGGCTGGAGCAGCGCCACCGGGCCTTCAGTGACGAGGCCCAGCGCTACGGCCTGCCCCTGCCCCGGGGGGTGCTGCTGATCGGCCCCCAGGGCACCGGCAAGTCGCTCACCGCCAAGGCGATCGCCCACAGCTGGGCCATGCCGCTGCTGCGCCTCGACGTGGGCCGCCTGTTCGCTGGCCTCGTGGGGGCCAGTGAGGCGCGCACCCGGGAAATGATCCAGCGGGCCGAGGCCATGGCCCCCTGCGTGCTCTGGATCGACGAGATCGACAAGGGCTTCGGCGGGGGCGATGGTCGCAGCGACGGCGGCACCAGCCAGCGGGTGCTGGCCAGCCTGCTCACCTGGATGGCGGAGAAGAGCAGCGCCGTGTTCGTGGTGGCCACCGCCAACGCCGTGGAGCGGCTGCCGGCGGAACTGCTGCGCAAGGGCCGCTTCGACGAGATCTTCCTGCTGGAACTGCCCGATGCGGAGGAACGCCGGGCGATCCTGGATCTGCAGCTGCGGCGGCGGCGGCCCCGGCACGCCATCCCCCTCGATGTGCTGGTGGACCGCACCGCCGATTTCTCCGGCGCCGAACTGGAGCAGACCGTGATCGAGGCCATGCACCTGGCCTTCGGAGAAGGTCGGGAGCTCGTCGAGGCCGATCTGATCGCGGCGGCCAGCCAGGTGGTGCCGCTGTCGCGCACGGCCCGGGAGCAGCTGGAGGCGCTGCGCAGCTGGGCCAGCAGCGGCCGGGCGCGGCCGGCCTCAGCCAGCGGCAGGGCTTCCTGAGGCGAATCGGCACGAAAGTGGAAGACATTCAAGGCATCGAAGCGACCCGATGTAACGGCTTCATGAAGAACAACCACGCCTGGTAACAGCTTCGCCGGGCCGGCAGTGACGAACGATTCATCGCCCGTAGCGTCAGCCCATCAACCGTGATGAAGCCGCCGTGACCCCGAGCCCCAGCCCCCGCTCCGGCAGCGAACTCACCTCCCAGCTCGCCGTGGCCAGCCTCGGTGCCGGCGTGATCACCACCCTGGCGGTGGCCCAAGGCCAGAGCCCCCTGACGGCCCTTGGCATCACCCTGTTCTCGGCCGTGGCGGCCGTGGTGGTGGGCCAGGTGATCGCCAGCAACTGATCCATCAGCCCTTGCCCGCCGCCAACGCCATCCCCCTGCGGGCCTTGATGCCCGCCCTGGCGAACAAGACCTATTTCAATTTCGGCGGCCAGGGGCCCCTGCCCTCCCCATCGCTGGGGGCGATCAGCGCGTCCTTCGCCACCATCCAGGAGCTGGGCCCCTTCAGCGACGACGTCTGGCCCTACGTGAACCGCACCGTTTCCGGGCTGCGCCAGCGGGTGGCGGCCTGGTTCGGGGTGGTCCCCGAGCGGGTGGCCTTCACCGAGAACGTCACCTCGGGGTGTGTGCTGCCCCTCTGGGGCCTGCCCTGGCAGGAGGGCGATGAACTGCTCGTCGGCGATGCCGAGCACTACGGCGTGGTGGCCGCCCTGGAGGAGCTGGCCCGGCGCCACCGGCTGCGCATCACCTCCCTGGCGGTGGCCGACCTTGACGGGGACGTTGACGCCACGGCAGCGGCGGTGGGCGAGCGGCTGGAGGCCGCCCTCACCCCCCGCACCCGGCTGGTGGTGCTCTCCCACCTGCTCTGGAACACCGGCCAGACGATGCCGATCGCGGCGGTGGCGGCCCGGCTGGCCGGCCATCCCCGCCACCCCTGGCTGCTGGTGGATGCGGCCCAGTCCCTGGGCAGCCTGCCGGTGGCCGAGGCGGCGGCCGCCGCCGACATCTATGCCTGCACCGGCCATAAGTGGTGCTGCGGACCGGAGGGGCTCGGTGCGGTGGCCCTCTCCGAACGTCTGCTGGCGGAGAGCAGCCCCACCCTCATCGGCTGGCGCACCCTGGAGCACGACGGCCCCGGTGCCGGCGGCTACCACCGCGACGCCCGCCGCTTCGAGGTGGCCACCTCCTGCACGCCCCTGTTCGCCGGGCTGGACTGCTCCCTGCAGCTGCTGGAGGCCGAAGGCGATGCCGACGGGAGGCTGGCGGCGATCCGACAGCGCAGCCGCCAGCTGTGGGAGGGCCTGCAGCGGATTGGCGGGGTCCGGACCCTGCTGGCGGTGCCCCCGCCGGCGGGGCTGGTGAGCTTCACCATGGCAGGGGGCTCAGGAGAGCCGCTCGATCCGGCCGCCGTCGTGAAGCGGCTGGGGGAGCGGGGGACCTGGCTGCGAACCCTGGAGTCCCCCCGCTGCGTGCGGGCCTGCACCCACCTGGTCAGCACCGCCGACGAGGTGGAGAGGCTGCTGGTTCAGCTGGCCGAGGGCTGAACGGCGGCCCTACGGAAGTTCAGTCCTGGAGAGTCCCGGGTGTGGGAACTCAGTTCCCGCCCTGGGCCATGCCGACGGGAATCCGCGGCACGGGGAAGCCATGTTTGCCAAGGACCTCCACGATCATCCGGTTGGTATCGAAATAAACCTGCCAGTAGTTGTCGGTGTGGGTGTAGGGACGGACCGCCAGCCGGGGGCCCCGCTCGCTGAACTCCAGCACCTCGATGTCCGCCGGGGTATTGGGATCCTGGTTGGGAACGGCCTTGATCCCCTCCTTCAACAGGGCGATGGCCTTGG
The DNA here is from genome assembly GCF_024345635.1 of Cyanobium sp. Lug-B. Lineage (NCBI taxonomy): Bacteria > Bacillati > Cyanobacteriota > Cyanophyceae > Synechococcales > Prochlorococcaceae > Cyanobium > Cyanobium sp. Lug-B. The sequence goes on along the minus strand of NZ_JAGQBM010000027.1, from coordinate 12,494 downwards.
CCACGTCAGCGCTGTTATCGAGCTGGGCGACAAGATCGACCCGCCGGTATGGGTGGGAGGAGAAGTTCTGGATCGTGTCGGAGAAGAGCTTGCCGTTGGGAACGATGTTGCGGACGCAATCCATGGACTGGATGGAGGTAACGAACATGCCGATCTCCTCCACCGTTCCCGTCACGCCACCGGCGGTGATGAAGTCGCCAACACTGAATGGACGGAAGACCTGCAGGAAGACCCCCGCCGCAAAGTTGCTGAGCATGCCGCTCCAGGCAGCCCCGATGGCCACACCGGCACCAGCCAGAAGGGCGGCGAAACTGGCGGTCTGAATACCGAAGAAGCCGAGGATCGCGACAACCAGGATGACCCTGAGAACCGCCCCCAGAATGTTGATCAGATAGCCGATGACCGTGGGGTCAAGGGTGCCGGAGGACAGTCCCCTTCTGAGGATCCGCAGGGCAAACCTGATGCACCAGCCACCGGCGATCCATAGGGCGACGGCACCGGCGAACTTGAACAGAAAGGGGATGACGACACTCGCCACCAGAGCCAGGTTTGTCGGCATCAGACCAGAGAGGGCATTTCAATCCGGATCAACGTATCAACGCTGATGCAGATCTGCAGCGATTCGTCCGGAAATCTTCCGACATCCTCCACACCATTGATCGCCTTTCCCTGACAGGGCCCGTCCGAGCGGGGGACGGAAAGGCGCCGATCAGTGCTCCCCGGCCTCCAGCAGATGGCGCTGCACCCAGCCCGCCAGGAGCGCGCCCACGATCGGAGCCAGCCAGAACAGCCACAGCTGACCGATCGCCTCACCCCCCACCCAGAGGGCCACCCCGGTGCTGCGGGCCGGGTTCACCGAGGTGTTCGTCACCGGAATGCTGATCAGGTGGATGAGCACCAGCGACAGGCCGATCGGCACCCCGGCGAAGTCCTTGATCGCGTCACGGTGGGTGGAGCCCAGGATCACCAGCAGGAAGAAGAAGGTCAGCAGCACCTCGATGATCAGTGCCGCCCAGAAGCCGTAGCCACCCGGGGAATGGGCGCCGAAGCCGTTGGTGGCCAGGGGGTTGCTGCCGATCAGCTCAAACCCCTTGCGGCCGCTGGCGATGCCGTAAAGAAGCCCACCGGCCAGGACACCGCCCAGCACCTGGGCGACGACGTAGGGCAGCAGGGCCGAGCCGGGGAAGCGGCCACTGGCCCACAGACCGAAGCTCACAGCCGGATTGATGTGGCAGCCGGAGACATGGCCGATGGCGTAGGCCATCGTCAGCAGGGTCAGACCGAAGGCCAGGGCCACCCCGAGGAATCCCAGTCCCAGCGGATTGGACTCCCCCTGGCCGTAGGGGAACACGGCCGCCAGGACCGCACTGCCACAGCCTCCGAACACCAGCCAGAACGTGCCGAGCAGTTCCGCCAGGAACCGCTTCGGCATGGGAACGGGAGCGGTCATGGCTGGGGATGGCCTGAAGAGGGCTCACCCTATCGACCGATCTCCCCCCTGCTCAGCCAGCGACGCGGACCTGCAGCGCCCGGGCGGCCTCCTCCCGGTCATCGAAATGCACCTTGGTGGTGCCGAGGATCTGGTAATCCTCATGGCCCTTGCCGGCGATCAGCACCAGGTCGTCGGGCGCCGCCGCGGCGATGGCGGTGGCGATCGCCGCGGCCCGGTCCCCCTCCACCACCAGTTCGGTGCCGGCGGGGATCCCCGCCACCACGTCAGCGAGGATCCGCTGGGGATCCTCGGTGCGGGGGTTGTCGGAGGTCACCACCACCGCGTCGGCGAGGCGGGCGGCGATCTCCGCCATCAGGGGACGCTTGGTGCGGTCCCGGTCACCGCCGCAGCCGAACACACAGATCAGCCGACCCTGGCAGAACGGCCGGCAGGCGGCCAGGGCATTGGCGAGGCCGTCGGGGGTGTGGGCGTAATCCACCAGCACCGACGGCAGGGGAGCCCCCGCCGGCCCGCCCACCCGCTCCATGCGTCCAGGCACACCCCGGAAGCTGGCCAGGCCATCGAGCAGCGGCGGCAGGGGCAGACCCTGCTGCAGCAGGGCCCCCACCGCCTCCAGCAGGTTCATCAGGTTGAAGCGGCCCACCAGGGGCGAGCGGAAGGCCCCCTCCCCCAGCGGGCTGTGCAGGCGGCCGCTGACCCCGTCGGCACCCATCACCAGATCACTGATGTGCAGCTCCGCCGCCGCATCCTCCAGGGAACTGCGCCAGCAGGGGCCGGCGCCGGCTTCCGGGCCGGCTGCGGTCAGCCGTTCGGCCAGGCGGGCCCCCCAGGGGTCATCCACGTTGACCACGGCGCCCCCGTCGAGCAGGCCTGGGGCGAACAGCCGCGCCTTGGCCTCGAAGTAGGCCTCCATTGACAGGTGGTAGTCGAGGTGGTCCTGGGTGAGGTTGGTGAACACCGCTCCGGCGAAGCGACAGCCGGCCACCCGCCCCTGATCGAGGGCGTGGGAGCTCACCTCCATGGCGGCGATGCCGCTGCCGGCGGCCACGGCCTGGGCCAGGTCGGCCTGCAGCAGATCGGCGAAGGCGGTGGTGTGGGTGGCCGTGGCGCTGTAGCCCGGCCAGCGGTTCTGCAGGGTGCCGAACAGGGCGGACGGGTGGCCCGCCGCCGCCGCCAGGTGCTCGATCAGGTAAGTGGTGGTGGTCTTGCCGTTTGTGCCGGTGACACCGATCAGGGCCAGACGCCGGCTGGGCTGGCCCCAGAACTCCGCCGCCAGCCGGCCGGCCCAGAGGGCCAGGGGGGGTTCCACCACCAGCACCGGATCGCCGGGGGCCGGGGGCCGGGCGGCGGCCGCCGCCGGCCCGATCACCGCCGCCACCGCGCCGGCGGCCAGCGCCTCGGGCCAGAAGCTGCCGCCATCCACCGCCGTGCCGGGCAGGCCCACGAACAGGGTGCCGGCGCCGACGCGGCGGGAATCGCAGCTGACGCCGCTGACCACCGCCTGGGCCAGGGCGCCGGTGGGGTCGGGCAGCGGCGGCAGGCCCACCTGTTGCAGGAGCGGCTGAAGCAGCGGTGACATGGCGGCGCCGGCGGCGTCCGGCGGGACGGAGCTGGCGCCTGTCATAGCGTGACGCTCAGCGCACGCCCTGCTTGATCAGCCAGGCCTGCAGCTGGGCTCCCGCCAGCCGCGGGGACACCCGGGGAAGCTCCCGCAGGGGGCCGTCGGCTCCGGCCGGCACCGCCAGCACGGGCACGGCCAGCCCGTAGCACCCCTGCAGGGCCGGATCGGTGTCCACATCGATCACCTGCAGGGGCTGGGGGGGATCGAGGGCCCCCAGCTTCTCCTCGAGGCCTTCGCACAGGCAACAGCCCTGGCGGGAGAACAGCAGCAGTTCCCGCATCAGTCCGGGACCGGGTCGCAGCCGCAGGGGGTGAAGGGGTGGCAGCGGCAGACGCGCGTCACGGTCAGCCAGCCGCCGCGCCAGGGTCCGTGGCGGCTGATCGCCTCCAGCCCGTAGGCGCTGCAGCTGGGAATGAAGCGGCAGCGGGGGCCCAGCAGGGGGGAGATCCAGCGCCGGTAGGCACGGATCAGGCCCAGCAGCAGGGCGGCCACGGCGGCGGAGAGGGGGGAGGCCGGAGCGGCCGGCAGGGCGCCCTGGAGAAGGCCGGGACCGTCGCCGCCTAGGGTGGGTGGTTGGCGCAGCACGCGCAGGCCTGCGGGTTCTTCCAGCATGCCGCAGCCGCGAGCCGCCCCGTCTGGCCCCAGGGCCGCAACGTCCACCTTCGTCACCTTCCCTTATGTCTCGCTACCGCGGCCCTCGCCTGAGGATCACGCGGCGCTTGGGGGACCTTCCCGGTCTCACCCGTAAGGCCGCCAAACGGTCTTACCCCCCCGGTCAGCACGGCCAAGCCCGTCGCAAGCGCTCCGAATACGCGATCCGTCTCGAAGAAAAGCAGAAACTGCGTTTCAACTACGGCATTTCCGAACGTCAGCTGGTGCGCTACGTGAAGAAAGCACGTGCCCAGGAGGGTTCCACCGGAACCAACCTGCTCAAGCTGCTCGAGAACCGACTCGACAACATCTGTTTCCGCCTCGGCCTCGGCCCCACCGTTCCCGGCGCCCGCCAGCTGGTGAACCATGGCCACGTCACCGTGAACGGCCGGGTGGTGGACATCCCCAGCTACCAGTGCAAGGCCGGCGACGTCGTCGCCATCCGCGAGCGCAAGTGCAGCAAGGCCCTCGCCGAAGCCAACCTGGCTTTCCCCGGCCTGGCCAACATCCCGCCCCACCTTGAGTTCGACAAGGCCAAGATGACCGCCAAGGTGGGCGGCCGCATCGAGCGCGAATGGGTCGCCCTCGAGATCAACGAACTGCTGGTGGTGGAGTTCTACAGCCGCAAGGTCTGAGCCCGGTCCTCCTGCCACAGCCGCCGCCGGTTCGCCTGCGGCGGTGAGCCGTCCGCGTCCGCTGCCGCTAGGTATGGACGCGGACGGCTTTGTTCTGGGGCCAGGCAGATGAACGGCAGCTTCACCGACCACTTCGGCTCCGTCTCCGGGGCCTACGCCCACTACCGGCCCACCTATCCGGCGCCCCTGTTCGCCTGGCTGGCCGGGGTGGCCCCCGCCCGCCGGCAGGCCTGGGACTGCGCCACCGGAACGGGTCAGGCCGCCATCGCCCTGGCCGACCATTTCGACGCGGTGGTGGCCACCGATGCCAGCGCCGGCCAGCTCGCCGCCGCCCGCCCCCACCCCGGCGTGCACTACCGGCAGGCGCCGGCGGAGAGCTCCGGCCTCGAGACCGACAGCGTGGACCTGGCCACGGTGGCCCAGGCGCTGCACTGGTTCGATCGGCCCCGGTTCTTCGCCGAGGTGGAGCGGGTGCTGCGCCCCGGCGGCGTGCTGGCGGTATGGAGCTACGGCATCCCCCACCTGGAGGGCGAAGCGCCCGATGCCCTGCTGCAGCAGTTCTACGCCGACATCGTCGGGCCCTACTGGCCCCCCGAGAAGGCGCTGGTGGAGAACGGCTACCGCGACCTGGCGCTGCCCTTCGCGGCCCTGCCGGCCCCGTCGTTCGCCATGGAAGCCGACTGGACCCTGGAGCAGCTGCTGGGCTACTGCGCCAGCTGGTCGGCCAGCGCCCGCTACCGGGCCGCCCTCGGCCGCGACCCCCTGGAGCTGCTGCGTCCGGCCCTGGCGGCCGCCTGGGGAGCACCGGAGACTCCGCGGCGCCTGCGGTGGCCGCTGACGATCAAGGCCTCACGACGGGTTGGGGCGTCAGAGTCCGGCAGCGGGCCCGGATCGGCTGTGGACACCCCCTGATGGATCGGCCCCATGCACGAACCGGCCATCCGTTTCCGCTCAGCCCCCGATCAGGGTCTCCAGGGCCGCCGTGACATCGTCCTGGCGCATCAGCGCCTCCCCCACCAGCACCGCATCGGCGCCGGCGCCGACGGCCCGATCCAGGTCCTGGCGGCTGAACAGGCCCGATTCACTCACCAGCAGGGCACCGCGCCCGCGCACCCGCTCACCGAAGGCGGCCATCAGTTGTTCGGTGGTGGCCAGATCCACCGTGAAGCTGGCCAGGTCGCGGTTGTTGATGCCGATCAGGGTCACACCCTCCAGCTGCAGCACCCGCTCCATCTCGGCCGCGTCATGCACCTCCACCAGCACCGCCAGCCCCAGGCCGCGGGCCACCTTGAGCAGGTAGGCCAGATCCTGGTCGGTGAGGATCGCGGCGATCAGCAGGGCGGCGTCGGCCCCGGCGGCCCGGGCCTGGAACAGCTGGTAGGGGCTGAGGATGAAGTCCTTGCAGAGCAGGGGGAGTTCCACCGCCTCCCGCACCGCCACCAGCACCTCGAAGCCCCCCTGGAAGAAGCGCTTGTCGGTGAGCACCGACAGGCAGCTGGCACCGCCGTCGCGGTAGCCGCGGGCGATGGCGACGGGGTCGAAATCCTCCCGGATCACCCCCTTGCTGGGGCTGGCCTTCTTGATCTCGGCGATCACCGCCGGTTTGCGGCAGCTGGCCCGCAGGGCCGCCGCGAATTCCCGGGTGGGGGGCAGGTCGGCCACCTGCTGCTTGAGGGACTCCAGGCTCACCCGTTCCCGGGCGGCCGTCACTTCCCGGTCCTTCCCCCAGACGATCTCCTCGAGGATGTGGCGGGGGCTCTCCTCGGGATGGGGGGTGCCGAATTCCAGGTGGGCCACCCGCACCGAGGGGTTGGGGGGCCGGCGACGGATCTCCATCTCAGGCACCCACAGGCGTGGCCAGGCTGGCGGCCGCCTGCTTGTAGGCCACTTCCACCACCTCGGAGAGGGTGGGGTGGGTGTGCACCTCGCTGGCCAGCTGCCGCACCCCCTGGCGCCGGGCCACCGCATTGGCGATCTCCTGGATCAGGTCAGCGGCATGCAATCCATAGATGTGGGCCCCGAGCACCTCGCCGGTGTCCTTGCGGAACAGCAGCTTGAGCAGGCCGTCGCTCTCCAGTTCGGCCAGGGCCTTGGAGTTGGCCTTGAAGTAGCTGCGCACCGCTCCCAGCTCGAAGCCCTCGGCGGCGGCCAGCTCCCTGGCGTCGGCTTCCGACAGCCCCACCGAGCTGATCTCCGGGTGGGTGAAGGTGGCGGCGGGGATCGAGCGGTAATCGATGCGGCGGGTGTGGCCGAGGATGTTCTCGATCGCCACCGTGCCCTGGGCGGCGGCCGTGTGGGCCAGCATCATTTTTCCGGTCACGTCACCGACGGCCCACAGGTGGGGCACGGGCGCCCCGTTCGCCAGCACCCGCAGGCCGTCGTCCACGGGGATGAAGCCCCGGTTGGTCTCCACCCCCACGCTGGCCAGGTTGAGGTCCTTGCTCACGGGCACCCGGCCGGTGGCCACCAGCACCGCGTCCACCTCCAGGGTCTCCACCGGCTCGCGGGTGGCCATGTCCACCAGTTCGATCTTGACCGGGCAGCCGGGGATGATCTTGCTGGCGAGCACGCCGGAGCGGGCATCGATGTCGCGGCCGTCGATCAGGTGGCGAGCGGCGATCTTGGCGATGTCCGGGTCGAAGGTGGGCATCACCCGATCGAGCGCCTCGATCATGGTGACTTCACAGCCCAGGGCCGTGTAGACATCGGCGAATTCCAGGCCGATGTAGCCGCTGCCGATGATCGTGATCCAGCGGGGCAGCCACTCCAGGTTGATGGCCTCGTCGCTGGTGAACACGGTGCGGCCATCGGTCTCGATGCCGGGCGGCACGAAGGGATCCGAGCCGGTGGCGATGATCACCTCCCGGGCCGCATAGACCCGCTCCACGCCGCTGGCCTCGCGCACCGCCACCCGCTGGGGGCCATCGAGGCGGCCCTTGCCCCGCAGGATCGTGGCGCCGGCGCGCTCCAGGGTCTTGGTGAGGTTGGTGCGGATCGTGGCCACCAGCTGGGCGGCATGGTCGGCGATCTTCTGGCGCTCGAAGCGCACCGGCGCCGCATGGATGCCGAACCCCTTGAGGTGCTCGGCGTCGGCGAGTTCCCGCACCCGGCCGCTGGCCGCCAGCAGGGCCTTGGAGGGGACGCAGCCCCGGTTGACGCAGGTGCCGCCCATGTCGCGGGATTCCACGATCGCCACCTTCAGGCCGTGCTCGGCGCCGTGCTTGGCCGCATCGAAACCGCCATAACCGGCACCGATCACGATCACATCGAAATCGAACCCGGAGGGAGGGGAGACGGGTGCTGCGGTCACCGGACGGGGCTGCATGGGTAGCGGCATTCTCCCCTGTCAGGCCCCGGGCCGGCCGTGGGCCTGGCGGGGGCGCTCCAGCAGCAGCAAGGCGGCCGCGGCCGCCACATTCAGCGATTCCACCGCCCGGCTGTGGGGGATCGTCACCCGCCGGTCGGCCAGCCGGGCCAGCGCCGGCGCCAGCCCCGCCCCCTCGTTGCCCAGCAGCAGGGCGGTGGGGCGACACCAGTCCAGTTCCCAGTAGGGCTGGGCAGCGCCGTCCGCCTCGGGCACCACCGCCGCCACCAGCTGCACGCCCCGCTCCCTGGCCGCGGTCAGGCGGGCGGGGACGTCGGTGGCCGCCATCCGTTCGATCGGCAGGGCCAGGGCCGCGCCGCTGGAGGCGCGCAACACCTTGGGCTGCAGGGGGTCAGCCCCCTCCGCCAGCCACACCTGCTCCACCCCCGCCGCCAGCGCCGTGCGCAGCAGGGTGCCCAGGTTGCCCGGATCCTGGAGCCGGTCGAGGACCAGCAGGAAGTCCGGCGCCGGCAATGGGACGGGGAGATCGGCCGCCTCCAGGGTCAGCAGCACCCCGTCGGGGTGGCCGGTGGTGGCGGCGGCGGCCAGAACCTCGGGGCTGGCGATCCGCAGCCGGCCCGGATCCGGCAACCGCTCCAGCAGGGCACCATGGCGCTCCAGCCAGTCGGTGGTGGCCAGCAGCTGCCGAGGCCGCAGACCCAGCCCCAAGGCCTCCTGCAGCAGATGGGTCCCCTCCAGCAGGATCAGCCCCTGCTCCTTGCGGCCGCTGGGACGGTGCAGGCGCCGCAGGGCCTGGACGAGGGGATTGCGGACACTGCGGATCGGCTCGCTGCCCGGCTGCAGCCCGCGCTGATCAGGGGAGGGACCCGGGGATGTCAGATCGTCTTGCGGCGCCGGAGCTTGAGGTGATCGTGGATGACCAGGTCGTCGTCGCTGAGGTCGAGCCCCTTGAAGGCCGCCACCTCACCACGGATGCCCTCCGCCTTGAGGTTCGCCACCAGCCGGTCGATCACAATGTCCTCCACCTTGGTCTGGTCGTAGCCGTCAGGGGTGAGGCGCTCCAGGAACCGGCCGATGTTCGCGGCAACGACATCGGAGGCGTTGGTGATCTTGAGGACAATCATAAAAAAATTGATGCGGATGGGGAGACTTGAACTCCCACGACATTGCTGCCACTAGTACCTGAAACTAGCGCGTCTACCAATTCCGCCACATCCGCGGGCGTTTAGCCGCCACGGAGTCCGCGGCGCTGAACGGAGCATAAATCATCACCGGCAGCCCTCCCCTCGGGACGACGGCGTCACGGGGCGCCAAGACAGTTTGAGCGGCGACCCCCTAGACGACGGGATCATTCGTTGTCAAGATGCCCCCGAAATTGATACCAGGACTCCTGTCCATGACCGTATCCCCCATGCCTGTCAAGGCCATCGCCGGCACCAGGCTGGAGATCAGTGGTGGACGGCGTCTGGACGGGGAACTGCGGGTCAGCGGTGCCAAGAATTCGGCCCTGGTGCTGATGGCCGCCTGCCTGCTCACCGAGGACGGGCTGCGGCTCAGCAACGTGCCTCCCCTGACCGACATCACGGCCATGGGGGAGATCCTCTCGGCCCTGGGCGTGCGGGTGCAGCGCGGCGGTGACGCGATCGTGCTCCATGGCGACCACATCACCACGGCCGCCCCGCCCTATGAGCTGGTCAACAGCCTGCGGGCCAGCTTCTTCTGCATCGGTCCCCTGCTCGCCCGCATGGGAATGGCCCAGGTGCCCCTGCCCGGCGGCTGCCAGATCGGCACCCGGCCGGTCGTGGAACACGTCAAGGGACTCAAGGCCCTCGGCGCCCAGGTCACCATCGAGCACGGCGTGGTCACCGCCGTGGTGCCGGGCCGCCAGCGCCGCCTCACCGGCGGCCACATCCACCTCGACTGCCCCAGCGTCGGCGCCACCGAGACCCTGATGATGGCGGCGGCCCTCGCCGACGGCGAGACGGTCATTGACAACGCCGCCCAGGAGCCGGAGGTGATCGACCTGGCCCGGCTGCTGCTGGCGATGGGCGCCAAGGTGCGCGGCGCCGGCACCCCCACCATCACCATCGTCGGGGTGGAGCGGCTGCACGGCGCCGACTACGCCGTCATCCCCGACCGCATCGAGGCCGGCACGTTCCTGCTGGCGGGCGCCATCACCCGCTCCCGGCTGCGGGTGTTCCCCGCCCTGCCCGAGCACCTCGGTGCCGTGATCACCAAGCTCGAGGAGGCGGGCTGCCGCATCGAGGCCGATGGCCAGGGCCTGATCCTCACCGCCAGCAAGGTGCGGGCCGTGGATCTGCGCACCCAGCCCTTCCCCGGCTTCCCCACCGACCTGCAGGCCCCCTTCATGGCCCTGCTGGCCACCGCCGAGGGCACCAGCATGGTGGTCGAGAACATCTTCGAGAACCGCCTCCAGCACGTGGCCGAACTGCAGCGCATGGGTGCCTCGATCCGCATGCAGGGCAACACCGCCTGCGTCGAGGGGGTGGCCCGGCTCAGCGGTGCCCCGGTCCACGGCACCGACCTGCGCGCCTCCGCCGCCATGGTGCTCGCCGGCCTCGCCGCCGACGGCATCACCACCGTGCGGGGCCTGGAGTACCTCGACCGGGGCTACGCCGATCTGGAGGGCAAACTCAACGCCGCCGGCGCCTCCATCCGCAGGCTGCCCACCGCCGCCGCCTAGAGTCCCCCCTTCGGGAGCGTGCCGGAATTGGTAGACGGACTCGACTCAAAATCGAGCGCCTTCGGGCATGTGGGTTCGAGTCCCACCGCTCCCATCGAGCCGGCACCCGTCGCGCCGCTTTCCGCCCCGGTGATGCCCTCCCCGGTGATGGACACCTACGGGCGCTACCCCCTGGCGCTGAGCCGGGGCCGCGGCGTCTGGCTCTGGGATGACCAGGGACGGCGCTATCTGGACATGGTGGCCGGCATCGCCGTCTGCACCCTGGGCCACAGCGATCCGGTGCTGCAGCGGCGGCTCTGCCGGCAGCTGGGCCGGCTCCAGCACGTCTCCAACCTCTACCGGATTCCGGAGCAGGAGGCCCTCGCCGCGGCCATCACCGCCCGCAGCTGCACCGACCGGGTCTTCTTCTGCAATTCCGGCGCCGAGGCCAACGAGGCGGCCATCAAGCTGGCCCGCAAACATGGCCACCAGGTGCGCGGCATCGCCGATCCGCTGATCCTCACCGCCGAGGCCAGCTTCCACGGCCGCACCCTGGCGGCCGTGACCGCCACGGGCCAGCCCAAGTACCACCAGGGGTTCGAGCCCATGGTGTCGGGCTTCCGCTACTTCCCCTACAACGACACGGCCGCCTTCGAAGCGCTGCTGGCCTCCTGTGAGGCCGATGGGCCCCGGGTGGCGGCCGTGCTGCTCGAACCGATCCAGGGTGAGGGCGGGGTCAACCCCGGCGATCCGGCCTTCTTCCGACGGGTGCGGGAGCTCTGCGATGCCCACCGGATCCTGCTGATCTTCGACGAGGTGCAGATTGGCGTCGGCCGCAGCGGCCACTGGTGGGGCTACCAACAGCTCGGGGTCGAGCCCGACGCCCTGACCATGGCCAAGGGCCTGGGCGGCGGCATCCCCATCGGTGCCCTGGCCGTGAAGGCCGTGGCCGACCACTTCCGCCCCGGCGACCACGCCAGCACCTTCGGCGGCAACCCCTTCGCCTGCCGCGCCGGCCTCACGGTGATCGAGGAGATCGAACGCCGTGGCCTGCTGGAGAAGGTGGGCGCCCACGGTGCCCTGCTCCAGTCCCTGCTCCAGGAGCTGGTGGTCCGGCACCCCGGGCAGCTGGCCGGCGAGCGCGGCTGGGGCCTGCTGCGGGGCCTGGTGCTGCGCGAGGGCGGACCCACCGCTCCGGAGATCGTCAAGGCGGCCATGGCGGAGGGCCTGCTGCTGGTGCCGGCCGGCCCCGGTGTGGTCCGGTTCGTGCCGCCGCTGGTGATCAGGCCCCGTCACCTGCGCAAGGCGGTGAAGCGCCTGGAGAAGGCCCTGCGCAGCCTGGCCTGATCCCTCCGTCCGTGCCGTCCCCGCTGCCCCCCCCGGTCGACCTGGGCGACCTGCTCGAGCCCTTCGCCCGCCGCGGCGTCGACCTGGGCCTGGAGCGGCTGGCCGGCGCCCTGGCCGAGGGGGGCCACCCGGAGCGGCGCTTCGCCGCCGCCCAGGTGGCCGGCACCAACGGCAAGGGCTCGATCTGCACCTTCCTGCACGCGATCCTGCGGGCCGCCGGCGTGCATGTCGGCACCTACCGCTCCCCCCATCTGGTGAGCTGGTGTGAACGCATCCAGGTCGATGACGCCTGGATCACCCCTGCCACCCTGCGGGACGACCTGGCCCGCTGGCAGCCCATCGGCCGCCGCCACCGGCTCACCCCCTTTGAGCTGATCACGGCCGCGGCCTTCGATCACTTCGCCCGTGAGCGGGTGGATCTGGCGGTGCTGGAGGTGGGCCTGGGGGGTCGGCTCGATGCCACCACCGCCCACCCCCGCCGCCCCGTGATCGGCTTCGGGGCCATCGGCCTCGACCACCGCGAACATCTGGGCGACACCCTGGCCGCCATCGCCGCCGAGAAGGCCGCCGTGATGGGACCGGGCTGCCGGGCCTTCAGCGCCGCCCAGGAGCCCGAGGCCCGTCGGGTGCTGGAGGCGGAGGCGCGCCAGCGCGGCGCCAGCCTGCAGTGGCTGGAGCCCCTGCCCGCCGTGGCCGACGGCGGGCCCCACCTGGGGCTGGCGGGGGAGCTGCAACGCCACAACGGCGCCGTGGCGGTGGCCATGGCCCGGGCCCTGACC
>NZ_JAGQBM010000026.1:0-36600 GCF_024345635.1 Cyanobium sp. Lug-B | reverse complement strand
CCTGGTGGTGGGGACCGACGGGGGGCCCCTGCTGGCCGCCGCCAGCGGTGAGCGCTGGCTGCTCGGCACGGCGGCCGACCGGCCGGAGGCGGCGGCCGTCGAGGCCTCCCTGGCGGCCGATGGCCTGATCGCCGCTCCCCTGGAGGTGGAGGGCCGCCCGCTGCAGGTCTGGACGCGGCTGCAGGCCGGACCCACCCGCCGCGACGGCAGGGCCGAGCAGTTGCAGGCCCCCCTGCTGGGCTGGCGCTGGCAGCGGGGCGACCAGGCCTGGTGGGGGCAGTCCCTGGGGCAGCTGGAGAGCCTCGAGGGGCCCACTGCGAAGGGCGCGGCGCGCCCCCAGGACCCGCTGGAGAACCTGGCCGCCCCCGGGGCTGCCCTGCAGTGGGCCCTCGATGGTCCGCGGGCCCGCGACCTGCTGACCTCCTGGCAGCCGTGGCAGCGCCTCACCGCCCTGGCCGGCGGATCCCTCAGCGATCCCGTGGCGGGCCTGGCCCTGGCTCTGACCGGAGAGCCCGGGGGCCTGACCGTGGACGCGCGACTTGACTTCGGGGACGCCTGACCATGGCGTCTCTGGCCTGGGAACTGCTGCTGCTGCGCCACGGCATCGCCGAGGAGCGCAGCCCCGACCGGGTCGATGCCGAGCGGGAACTCACCGCCGCCGGTCGGGCCCGCACCCGGGCCGTGCTGGAGCGGGCCGCCGGTCTGGGGTTGCGGGCCGATCGCCTGCTCTCCAGCCCCCTGGCCCGGGCCCGGCAGACCGGGGAGATCGCCTGCGATGTCGCGCTGGCGGAGGGCCTGGAGCTGGCCCAGGCCCTGGAGCCGGGGGGTGACCCCCTGCCCCTGCTGCCGGCCTGGCTGAGCCAGCCGGCGGGGCGCCCCCGGGCGCCCCGCCGGCTGTTGCTGGTGGGCCATGAACCGGACCTGGGGCTGCTGGCGGCCCGCCTCCTGGGGGCGCCGCCCGGCGCCATCGCCCTGCGCAAGGCTGGCCTGGCCCTGCTGCGCCTGCCCCTCGTGCCGGCCGGGGCGGCCCTGGCCGGCACCGCCCGGCTGGAATGGCTGGTGCGGCCGAAGCTCTGGCTGCCCAGCCCCTGAGCCGGCAGCCGGCGCTACGGCAGACGCCCGTTCCTGCGCCTAAGTTCGTCCCATCCACAGGATTCGGCATGGCGGCGGTGAGCACCCCAGAGGCCAACGACCCTCAGGGCACCCCTCCTTCCCCATCGCCCCCGGCGCCGGCCACACCCACGTTCCGCCCCGGCCTGGAGGGGGTACCGGCCACCCAGTCGGCGGTGTGCGATATCGAGGGCCAGCGGGGCCTGCTCACCTACCGGGGCTACCCGATCGAGCAGCTGGCCAGCCACAGCAGCTTCCTCGAAACCGCCTACCTGCTGATCTGGGGGGAGCTGCCCACGATCTTCCAGCTGCGGGAGTTCGAGCAGGAGGTGCAGATGCACCGGCGGCTCAGCTTCCGCATCCGGGACATGATGAAGTGCTTCCCGGCCACGGGCCATCCGATGGATGCCCTCCAGGCCAGCGCGGCCTCCCTGGGGCTCTTCTATTCCCGCCGCGCCCTGTACGACCCCCAGTACATCGTTGATGCGGTGGTGCGGCTGATTGCCAAGATCCCCACGATGGTGGCGGCCTTCCAGCTGATCCGGAAGGGCCAGGACCCGATCCAGCCCCGGGACGACCTGGCCTACTCGGCCAACTTTCTCTACATGCTCACCGAGCGGGAGCCCGATCCCCTGGCGGCACGGATCTTCGACGCCTGCCTGATCCTGCATGCCGAGCACAGCCTCAACGCCAGCACCTTCAGCGCCCGCGTCACGGCGAGCACCCTCACCGACCCCTACGCGGTGGTGGCCTCGGCGGTGGGCACCCTGGCCGGCCCCCTGCACGGCGGTGCCAATGAGGATGTGCTCGACATGCTCGACCAGATCGGCAGCATCGACCAGGTGGAACCCTGGCTCGATCGGGCCATCGCCCAGAAGCAGAAGATCATGGGCTTCGGCCACCGCGAGTACCGGGTCAAGGATCCCCGGGCCGTGATCCTGCAGGGCCTGGCCGAGGAGCTCTTCCAGCGCTTCGGCCACGACGCCATGTACGACGTCGCCCTCAAGCTGGAGGAGGTGGCGGGCCGGCGGCTGGGGCCGAAGGGCATCTACCCGAACGTCGACTTCTACTCCGGTCTCGTCTACCGGAAGCTGGGTATTCCCCGCGACCTGTTCACCCCCATCTTCGCCATCGCCCGTACGGCAGGATGGCTGGCCCACTGGAAGGAACAACTGGGTGCCAACCGCATCTACCGTCCCTCGCAGATCTACACCGGCCCCGCGGAGCGGGGCTGGCTCCCCCTGGAAAGCCGTCCGGTTCCTGGCTGAGTCACTGGCTGACCCGTTCCCCCCTAGGTTCCCCTCCAACGGAGTTCTCTGATGCTGTCCACTGGCCTGATGGGTGCCGCCATCGCTCCCCCCGGTCTCGATCTCCAGTCGAGCTTCCTTGACCTCGCCCAGGCCATGGGTCTCACCCCCGCGGCGGCCCGCCTGCTGTGGCTGCCCCTGCCGATGGTGCTGGTGCTGGTGGGGGCGGTCGTCGGGGTGCTGGTGAGCGTCTGGCTCGAGCGCAAGATCTCGGCGGCGGTGCAGCAGCGCATCGGCCCGGAGTACGCCGGCGCCCTGGGGGTGCTTCAGCCCCTGGCCGACGGCCTCAAGCTGGTGTTCAAGGAGGACATCATCCCGGCCCGGGCCGATGCCCTGCTGTTCAGCCTCGGCCCCGTGCTGGTGGTGGTGCCCGTGATCCTCTCCTGGCTGGTGGTGCCCTTCGGCCAGAACCTGCTGATCAGCAACGTGGGGGTGGGCATCTTCCTGTGGATCGCCCTGAGCAGCATCCAGCCCATCGGCCTGCTGATGAGCGGCTATTCCAGCAACAACAAGTATTCGCTCCTGGGCGGGCTGCGCGCCGCCGCCCAGTCGATCAGCTACGAGATCCCCCTGGCTCTGGCGGTGCTGGCGGTGGTGATGATGAGCAATTCCCTCAGCACCGTCGACATCGTCGCCCAGCAGACCGGGGCCGGCATCTTCAGCTGGAACATCTGGCGCCAGCCCGTCGGCTTCGTGATCTTCTGGATCTGTGCCCTGGCGGAGTGCGAGCGCCTGCCCTTCGACCTGCCGGAGGCCGAGGAGGAGCTGGTGGCCGGCTACCAGACCGAGTACTCCGGCATGAAGTTCGCCCTCTTCTACCTCGGCAGCTACATCAACCTGGTGCTCTCGGCCCTGCTGGTGTCGGTGCTTTATCTGGGCGGCTGGAGCTTTCCTGTGCCGGTCGAGTGGATCACCGGCTGGCTCGGTGTCTCCCCCGACGCCCCCCTGGTCCAGGTGATCACCGGTTCGATCGGCATCGTCAGCACGATCCTCAAGGCCTACCTGCTGGTGTTCTTCGCGATCCTTCTCCGCTGGACCACCCCACGGGTGCGGATCGACCAGCTGCTCGACCTGGGCTGGAAGTTCCTGCTGCCCATCGCCCTGGTCAACCTTCTGGTCACCGCCGGTCTCAAGCTGGCCTTCCCGGTCGCCTTCGGCGGCTGAACCCGTTCCCCGGATACCAACACAGCGGCCCCCACCGGGCCATCATGGTCCCCATCCCGTAACCCCCACGCCCCTGCCATGTTCGGGTTTCTCAAGCAAGTCGGTGACTACACCCGGGAGGCGGTGAGCGCGGCCCAGACGATGACCCAGGGGCTGGCGGTCACCTTCGATCACCTGCGCCGGCGGCCGATCACGGTCCAGTATCCGTACGAGAAGCTGATCCCCTCCGAGCGCTACCGGGGCCGCATCCACTACGAGCTCGACAAGTGCATCTCCTGCGAGGTGTGCGTGCGGGTCTGTCCCATCAACCTGCCCGTGGTGGACTGGGTGATGAACAAGGCCACCAAGAAGAAGGAACTGCGTAACTACTCGATCGATTTCGGGGTGTGCATCTTCTGCGGCAACTGCGTGGAGTACTGCCCGACCAACTGCCTCTCCATGACCGAGGAGTACGAGCTGGCGGCCTTCGACCGCCACAGCCTCAACTACGACAACGTCGCCCTCGGCCGCCTGCCCACCAGCGTCACCTCCGACCCGGCCGTGTTCGCCCTGCGGGAACTGGCCTACCTTCCCAAGGGCGCCATGGATCCCCATGGGGTGCCCGCCACCGAGCCGCGGGCCGGCCAGCTGCCGTCCCAGGTGCTGGAATCGCTCCAGCCGGTCCCCAGCGGTGGGCCGTCCGCCGCCGCCCCCTCCGACAGCACCGCAGAGTCCTGATGTCGATCGCTTCCACCACCCAGCAGATCTGTTTCCTGGTGCTCTCGGCCACCACCGTGATCGGTGCCCTGGGTGTCGTCCTGCTGCCCAACATCGTCTATTCCGCCTTCCTGCTGGGTGGCGTCTTCCTTTCGGTGTCCGGGCTCTACCTGTTGCTCAACGCCAGCTTCGTCGCCGCCGCCCAGATCCTGGTCTATGTCGGGGCGGTCAATGTGCTGATTCTGTTCGCGATCATGCTCGTGAACAAGAAGGAAACCCTCGCTGCGATTCCCGGCCTGCTGGTCCGCCGTCTCCTGTCCGGGGCCGTCTGCGCCGGCCTGTTCGCCCTGCTGCTGCGGGTGGCGTTCACCACCCCGTGGGCCCTGCCGGGCCCCACGCCGGTGGGCGAGGAGGCCACCATCCGGATCGGTGAGCACCTGTTCACCGACTACCTGCTGCCCTTCGAGCTGGCTTCGGTGCTGCTGCTGATGGCGATGATCGGGGCGATCGTGCTGGCCCGCCGCGACGTCTTCAGCACCGATGTGATCACCGGTGAGCCGGCCGATCAGGGTCTGATCGAGAAGGATCGCACCCCGCTGCTGATCGAGACGTCCGCCAACGCCCCCACCCTGCTCACCAAGCCATGATCTTCGACGCCGCCTCCCCGATCCCCCTCGAGGGCTTTCTCGCCGTCGCCGCCATGCTGTTCTGCGTGGGTGTCTGGGGTCTGATCAACAGTCGCAATGCCGTGCGGGTGCTGATGAGCATCGAGCTGATGCTCAACGCCGTCAACATCAACCTGATGGCCTTCTCCAACTACCTCGATGGTCAGCTGATCCGTGGCCAGGTGTTCGCGATCTTCGTGATCACCGTGGCGGCCGCCGAGGCCGCCGTCGGTCTGGCGATTCTGCTGTCGCTCTATCGCAACCGCGAAACCGTCGACATGGAGCGCTTCAACCTGCTGCGCTGGTAGCGGTGCCAGCGTCCGCGGAGTGCGCCCATGCGGCTTGAGAGGGTCTGGCTGATCCTGCGCAAGGGCAGCCAGGCGGCCCAGCGCCAGGCCCGCCGCTGCGCCCAGGACCTGCGCTCCCAGGGGACCCTCGTCACCACCGCCGTCAGCGGGCTGGGTCTGAACCCCTTCCCCGGACTCCTGGCCACCGAGGCTGAGCTGCCCGATCTGGCCGTCGTCCTCGGCGGTGACGGCACCGTGCTGGCCGCGGCCCGTCACCTGGCCAGCTACGGGGTGCCGGTGCTCAGCTTCAACGTCGGCGGCCACCTGGGCTTCCTCACCCATGAGCGGCGCCTGCTCCGGCTGCAGGGCGATGGGCATGGGGAGCCCGGCGGCCACGATCCGGACGACACCCTCTGGCAGCGGCTGCGGGACGATCGCTTCGCCATCGAACGGCGCATGATGCTGGAGGCCCGGGTCGACCGGGGCGATGGCGTGCCCCAGGAGGGGGACGGGGCCTCCGACGACGACCTCAGCGGGGTCGGCGATGGCCCCCACACGGCCCTCAACGACTTCTACTTCCGTCCCGCCCTCGACGAGCTCTCCCCCACCTGCATGCTCGAGCTCGAGATCGACGGGGAGGTGGTGGATCAGTACCGGGGCGATGGCCTGATCATCGCCACCCCCACCGGCTCCACGGGCTATGCCATGGCGGCCGGCGGTCCGATCCTCCACCCGGGGATCGAAGCGATCGTGGTCACGCCGATCTGCCCGATGAGTCTCTCCAGCCGGGCGGTGGTGGTGCCGCCCGGCTCCAGGCTGTCGGTGTGGCCCCTGGGGGAAACCAGCCGCCGGGTGAAGCTCTGGAAGGACGGAGCCCATGCCACCGTGCTGGAACCCGGGGATCGCTGCGTCCTGCAGCGGGGCCGCCATCCGGTGCTGATGCTCCAGCTCGAGCAGAGCCCCTCGTACTACAGCACCCTCACCCACAAGCTCCACTGGGCCGGCAGCCTCACCGCCGTCGAGCCGTCCCGCAACTGATCCGCGCCCGTCCACGCCCCGACGCCCCCCCGACCACGCCCCCCTGACCATGGCCCTGGAAATCGAGCGCCGCTTCCTCGTCCATGGCGAGCAGTGGCGCCCCCATGTGCGGGGCGAGCACCTCATCCGCCAGGGGTATCTGGCCAGCGGTAGCGAGGGCCTCACCCTGCGGGTGCGGCTGGCCCGCCCCCCCGCCGGGCCCGTGGCGGCCTTCCTCACCCTCAAGCTGCCGGTCCCCGGCGAGTCCGTGACGCGGGAGGAGTACGAGTACGCGATTCCGGCCGCCGACGCCGAGGCCCTGCTGGAGCGCTGCGACCATCGGCTCGGCAAGACCCGCTTCGCGCTGGATCTGCCCGGGGGCGACTGGGTCCTGGATGTGTTCGAGGGCGCCAATGGGCCCCTGGTGGTGGCGGAGGTGGAACTGGAGCGCCCCGACCAGCCGGTGGCCGTTCCCCCCTGGTGCGCCAGGGAGATCACCGGCCGCGGCGAGCTCAGCAATGCCGCCCTGGCCCGCTGTCCCCTGGCGATGTGGCCCGAGGCCGACCGTCGGGCCCTGCTGGCCCAGCTCGACTGAGCCGGCGTCCCTGGGCCGGCACCGGGACGCCGTCGACGCTCAGCCCTTGCCGTTCCCGTCCTCGGTGGGCAGGGCGCAGCAGTTGAAGCCGTCACGGCAGATCTTGCCGTGGTCCATGGCCCAGTTCAGCAGGGCCACCCGGTTCTTGGCGCCGGTCTTGGTGAAGATGTTGCTGACGTGGTTGTCAACCGTGCGCTTGCTGATGGTGAGCTGGCCGGCGATCTCCAGGTTGGTCAGTCCGGTGGCCACCAGCTCGATGATCTCGAGCTCCCGCTCTGACAACTCGCTGCGTGGGTGGATCATGGGCCGCTCCAGGGACGGGGATGGGGACAGGGAGCTGGCAGCCGCCATGGACCTGCGCTCAGCCATCGGCTCCTCGGCGAGGGCTGGTTCACTCTAGGCAGCGGCTGCTCCATGATGCCCCTGTCTTGGAGATGGCCGTTGCAGCTTCGACAGGCCCTGGCGGATGGTCGGTTCGCCGTGACGGCGGAGGTGACGCCGCCCCGGGGAGGCGATCCCGGTCGCACCCTCGAGGCGGCGACGGCGCTGCGGGGTCTGGTGCATGCGGTCAACGTCACCGATGGCAGCCGGGCCGTGATGCGGATGAGCAGCCTCGCCGTGTGCCGTCTGCTGCTGGAGGCCGGCATCGAGCCGGTGCTGCAGATGACCTGCCGCGACCGCAACCGCATCGCCCTGCAGGCCGATCTGCTCGGGGCCCATGCCCTCGGCATCCGCAACCTGCTCTGTCTCACCGGTGACCCGGTGAGGGCCGGCGATCAGCCCGGGGTCCGGGCGGTGAACGAGCTGGAGGCGGTGCGGCTGCTGCAGCTGGTGCGGGGCCTCAACGCCGGCGAGGATCCCGTCAAGGGGGAGTTGCCGGACGGGGCCACGGCCCTCTTCCCCGGCGCCGCCGCCGATCCCCAGTCGCCCAGCTGGAGCGGTCTGCTCTCCCGGGTGCGGCGCAAGCAGGAGGCGGGGGCCCGCTTCCTCCAGACCCAGATGGTGATGGATGCGGAGGCCCTGCGCCGCTTCGTGGGGGAGATCACCGGCCCCCTCGGACTGCCGGTGCTGGCCGGCGTGTTTCTGCTCAAGTCGGCCCGCAATGCCCAGTTCATCAATCGGGTCGTGCCGGGGGCCTGCATCCCCCAGGCCCTGATCGACCGGCTCGCCGGGGCGGCCGATCCGGCAGGGGAGGGGGTGGCGATCGCCGCCGAACAGGTGGCCACCTACCGCTCCATCGCCCAGGGGGTGCACCTGATGGCCATCAAGGCCGAACACCGCATTCCCCAGATCCTGCGGCTGGCGGGACTAGGGGGCGCCGCTGGCGGCGAGGTCGGTGCCCAGGAGCTCGGCCATGGCCTTCTGCTGCGGTGAGGGCGTGCCCACGTCCTGACGGCGGGAATCGGTGATCAGCCAGTCGAGGGCGGCCTCCTGGAGATCGAAGTGGTCGCCGTTGCGATCAACGCAGTAACGGCCGTAGACCAGCTTCTCGACGAGCTGCACCCCGGGGCCGATCCGGGAGTAGTCGAAGATGATCGAGTTGTCGATCGTGGCCCCTTCACAGATGTGGCAGCTCGGTCCGATCATGGCCGGCCCGATGATCGTGACGCCGTTCTCGATGCGGGTCATGCCGCCCACGAAGATCGGCCCCTCGACATGGATCTGGTCCCAGTCGGCCGCCACGTTGAGGCCGGCGTAGATCCCGGGGCGCACCTCCTTGCCGGGAATCTGCACCTGGCGCACGTCCCCCTGCAGGACGCTGCGGATCGCCTGCCAGTAATCCGGCACCTTGCCGATGTCGACCCACTCGAACTCCATGGGCAGGGCGTAGAAGGGGGCCCCGGATTCCACCAGCCTGGGGAACAGATCGGCGGCGATGTCGAAGGCTTCGCCGCTGGGGATGAAGTCGAGGACCTCCGGCTCGAAGATGTAGATGCCGGTGTTGATCATGTCGCTGGCGGCTTCTTCCACCGACGGCTTCTCCTGGAAGGACAGCACCCGCCCGGCTTCATCGGTCACCACCACCCCGTAACTGCTCACCTGGTCGCGGGGGACGCGCTTGGTGATCAGGCTGGCCATGGCCCCCTTCTCCCGATGGCGGCGCACGGCTTCAGAGAGATCGAGATCGATCAGGGCATCGCCGCAGAGCACCACGAAGGTGTCGTCGAAGAAGGCCTGGAAATCCTGGATCTTCTTCAGGCCGCCGGCCGAGCCCATGGCTTCGCCGATCAGCTCCCCGTCCTTGATGCGCCCCTCGAAGCTGTAGGCGATCTGGACACCGAAACGCTGGCCGTCGCGGAAATAGTTTTCGATCTCCTCCGAAAGGTGGGAGACATTGACCATGATTTCGTTGAAGCCGTGCTCCCGGAGCAACTCGAGCAGAAACTCCATCACGGGTTTCTGGAGGATCGGGATCATCGGCTTGGGCGTTGTGTGCGTGATCGGACGCACCCGTGTTCCCTTGCCTGCCGCCAGGATCATCGCCTTCATCGGCGTCGTTTCAGGTCGGAGGTGAAAACCCAGCCTAAGGAGAAACCTCAGGCAGCCACTGCTTCCCGAGCCGGCCCCCTATCTGACCCCTGGCCTGGGAGCCGCGGCAGGCTCACCGCCTCCCCCCGCTCCTCACGGCGCCGCCGCAGGCTGAGGGGGCCGTAGAGGCCGCCGTCCTGGGCCAGTTCCACCTTGCCCTGGGAGGAGAGGAACAGCAGGGCCCAGAACACCCCCACCCGATCGCTGTCGAGATCGGCGTCCTCCGGCGAGCCGGCGCGGGGGCAGGCCAGGGCCTCCGCCCAGGCACCCACCAGGGCATCGAAGGCCACCCACTCGAGGGTCTCGGCGGTGGGTTCCCACTCCAGCAGGAAGCGGCTGAGGGCGGCGGTGGTCTCCGGCAGTTTCTCCCGGTGGGCCAGGGAGGCCACCTGGGCGATCGCCGCCCGCTCGCTGTAACGGCGGGCGCGGGGCCTGTGGCGCCCTTCCCCTCCCTCCTGCTCGAGCCGCTCGGCGATGTCCTCGAGCTGGCGGATCAGTTCCCCCAGGGTGACCGGGCGCTGCAGGGGGGGCGGCGCCACCGGCCGGCGCAGCAGGTGCCGTTCGGGCCGCCGCGGCAGGACCACGGCGGAGGGGTCCCAGCCATCGTCGTCCTCGGGGGCGAAGGAATCCTCCAGCAGCGGTTCGGGCGGGAAGGTGGCCGATTCCAGCAGTTCCGCCTTGAGCCCCACCAGCACCGAGGCGGCCAGGAAGGCCTCGCTGGACTCGGCCAGGTCCCGTTCGTAGCTGCCCCCGCCGGGGGCCAGACGCCTGGGCAGCTCGATGCGCTGGCGCAGCTGGTCGAGGAAGCCGTCGACGACGGCGATCACATCCACGTCCCAGGGGTCGATGTCGCCCCGTTCGGCCGCGTCCTGGAGCAACCGGATGGCGAGTCTGGCGCCCGCTTCTGCCACGCGCGATGTCCTGCTCGGAGGGTGCCGTCCCTGGGCAAGCTACCGGCTGTGGCCCGTCGGCACCAGTCGCGGTGATGACCGAAGCGACCCCCAGGCTTCAGTCGACCGCCAGGGACATTCCCTCCTCCCCCCCGGCCGAGGACGGCGCCGAACTCTCCCCGGCGGCCGGCAGCAGCCCCAGCTGGGCGTCCACGGTGGCCCGGTAGCGGCGCAGATCGTTTTCCAGTTCGCTGATGCGCACCTGCTGGGCCTCCACTTCGCCGGCGGTCTGCAGGGTTTCCACCTTCCGCACGACGCCGCTCCAGACGGCGTAGATCCAGGCGGCGGTGGCACCGAGACCGCCCACCACCAGCAGCAGGGCCGCCAGCGGCAGGGTGGTGCTCACCCCCGGCAGGAAATGCACCGTGGTGGCCGTGGTGTTCTCCAGGGTGAACATCACCGTGGCCAAGCCGAAGCTGAAGATCAGAAGGAAGTTGATCTGCCGCATGGAGACCCTCGCTGTGCGATGGAGGAGCGTAGGCATCCTCCCCGGAGGATGGCGCCATGGCCCCGGGCCTGCGCAGGGTTTCGTAACCGGCCCCGGAGCGGACCCCCGCCGTGGCGGGAACGGGCCTCAGCCGAGGGCCGGGGCGTGCAGCAGGGCCGGTGGGAGGCTGCCGAAGGCGCCGGTGGCCATCACCGCCGGGACCGGGGCGCGGCCCACCTTCACCAGGGCCACCGACTCCCGCTCCACCAGGGCCTCGATGGCGGCCCGGTAGCTGTCGGTGACCAGGCGCGGGTAGAGGCCGATGCCGATGATCGGCACCAGCAGGCAGGAGATCACGTAGATCTCCCGGGGCTCGGCGTCGACCAGGTGGGTGTGGGAGGCGAGCTCGGGGTTCTCCTTGCCGAAGAAGATCTCCCGCAGCATCGACAGCAGGTAGATGGGGGTGAGGATCACGCCGATGGCCGCCAGCACGGCGATGACGATGCGGAAGCTGAGGCTGTAGGCCTCGCTGGTGGCGAAGCCCACGAACACCATCAGCTCGGAGACGAAGCCGCTCATGCCCGGCAGGGCCAGGGAGGCCAGGGAGCAGACGGTCCAGAGGGCGAACATCTTGCGCATCTTCTGGCCCACGCCGCCCATCTCGTCGAGCTGGAGGGTGTGGGTGCGGTCGTAGGTGGCGCCCACCAGGAAGAACAGGCTGGCGCCGATCAGGCCATGGCTGATCATCTGCAGCATCGCGCCGCTGGTGCCCAGGGCGCTGAAGCTGCCGATGCCGATCAGCACGAAGCCCATGTGGCTGATCGAGCTGTAGGCGATCTTGCGCTTGAGGTTGCGCTGGGCGAAGGAGGTGAGGGCGGCGTAGATGATGTTCACCACCCCCAGGATCACCAGGAGGGGTGCGAACTGGACGTGGGCCTCCGGCAGGAGCTGCACGTTGAAGCGCAGCAGCGCGTAGCCCCCCATCTTGAGCAGGATGCCCGCCAGCAGCATGTGCACCGGCGCGGTGGCCTCACCGTGGGCATCGGGCAGCCAGGTATGCAGGGGCACCACCGGCAGCTTGACGCCGAAGGCGATCAGCAGGGCCGCGTAGCAGAGCACCTGGAAGCCGGTGCCGAACTCCTTGGCCGCCAGCACCGTGTACTCGAAGCTGGGGGCCCCGCCGCCGTAGAAGGCCATCGCCAGGCCGGCCAGGAGGATGAACAGGGAGCTGCCGGCGGTGTAGAGGATGAACTTGGTGGCGGCGTACTGGCGCTTCTTGCCGCCCCAGATGGCCAGCAGCAGGTACACCGGCAGCAGCTCCAGCTCCCAGGCCAGGAAGAAGAGCAGCATGTCCTGCACGGCGAAGACGGCGATCTGACCGCCGTCCATGGCCAGGAGCAGGAAGTAGAAGAGCCTGGGCTTGAAGGTCACCGGCCAGGCCGCCAGGCAGGCCAGGGAGGTGATGAAGCTGGTGAGCAGGATCAGCGGCATCGAGAGGCCGTCGGCCCCCACCGACCAGGCCAGACCCAGATCGGGCAGCCACTGCACCCGCTCCACCAGCTGCAGGCCGGGATCGGCGGGGTCGTAGCCGCGCAGGTAGGCCCCCACGGTGACCAGGAAGGTGGTGAGGGCGACGCCGAGGGCGTACCAGCGGACCTGCCTGCCGTCGCCCTTGTCGGGCACGAAGGGGATCAGAAGCGCGGCACCGATCGGGAACAGAATCGCGGTGCTCAGCCAGGGAAAGGGCACAGAACGGTGCTGTCCATCTGGCCGGAGTGTAGAAATCCAGGCCTCCTACCCACCCTGCGGATGGGCGTTGTCACACACAGAAGGGCTCAGCCGAAGGCCCCGAACAGCAGCACCAGGCCGATGACGCCCCCGAAGACGATCAGGGCATAGAACTGGACCCGGCCGGTCTCGAAGTATTTGAGGCCCTCGCCGCTGCCCAGGGTGAGCAGGCCGGTGAGGTTCACCACCCCGTCCACCACCTTGGAGTCGACGTCGAGCACCTGGCGGGCCAGCCGGCGGCTGCCCTGGACGAACAGCTTGTCGTTGATGGCATCGAGGTACCACTTGTTGGCCAGGAACCGGTTGATGGCCGGGAAGCGCCCCGCCACGGCGGTGCCGAGATCGATGCGGTGCAGGGCGTAGGCGAGCACCGCCAGGCCGATGCCGAGGCTGGAGATGGCCACTGAGGCGCCCGCCAGGGGCAGGAACTCACCCCAGCGGAAATGCTCGGCGGCCTCCATGGCCTCGGCGGGATCGACGAGCAGGCCGAAGCGGCTGTTCCAGGGGGTGCCCAGCAGGCCGATCAGCACCGAGGGGACCGCCAGCACCACCAGGGGAGCCGCCATCTGCCAGCCCGACTCGTGGGGATGGCTGGCGTGGTCGTGGTGGCCCTCCTCGGCGGATCCGCCGGCAGGCTGGCCCGCGGCGCTGAGCAGCTGGGCGCGGATGCCGGCGTCCTGGCCGCGGAAGGAGCCCTCGAAGGTGAGGAAATAGAGGCGGAACATGTAGAAGGCGGTCATCCCGGCGGTCAGGAAGCCCATGGCCCAGAGCAGCGGGAAGCTGTTGAAGGCCTGGCCGAGGATCTCGTCCTTGCTCCAGAAACCCGCCAGGGGGGGGATGCCGCTGATCGCAATGCAGCCGATCAGGAAGGTGGCCGAGGTGATCGGCATGTACTGGCGCAGGCCTCCCATCAGGCGCATGTCCTGGGCCAGCACCGGTTCATGGCCCACCACCTCCTCCATGGCGTGGATCACAGAGCCGGAGCCCAGGAACAGCATCGCCTTGAAGAAGGCGTGGGTGACCAGGTGGAACATGCCGGCCACCGGGGCGCCGCAGCCCATGGCCAGCATCATGTAGCCGAGCTGGGAGACGGTGCTGTAGGCCAGCCCCTTCTTCAGATCCATCTGGGTGAGGGCAATGGTGGCCCCCAGAAACAGGGTGATGGTGCCGATCACGGCGATCACCAGCTGGACCTGCGGAAAGGGCTCGTAGACCGGCTGGAGACGGGCCACCAGGAAGACGCCGGCCGCCACCATCGTGGCGGCGTGGATCAGGGCCGAGATGGGGGTGGGGCCCTCCATGGCGTCGGGCAGCCACACGTGCAGGGGGAACTGGGCCGACTTGGCCATCGGGCCCATGAACACCAGCAGGCAGAGGAGCACCGCCACTCCGGTGGGCAGGCCACCGCCGGCCACGGCCGCCGAGAGCCGCTCACCGATCTCCTCGAAGCCGAAGCTGCCGGTGGCCCAGAACAGGCCGAGGATTCCCAGCAGCAGGCCGAAGTCGCCGACCCGGTTGACCACGAAGGCCTTCTGGGCGGCATTGGCGGCGGCGTCGCGGTCGTACCAGAAGCCCACCAGCAGGTAGGAGCACATGCCCACCAGCTCCCAGAACACGTAGATCTCGAGCAGGTTGGGACTGATCACCAGCCCCAGCATCGAGCTGCTGAACAGGGCCAGGTAGGTGAAGAAGCGGACATAGCCCTTGTCGTGGGCCATGTAGCCGTCGGAATAGACCATCACCAGCAGGGCGATGGTGGTGACCAGCGACAGCATCACCGCCCCGAGGGCGTCGACGCGGAAGCCCATCTGCAGGTGGAAGGTGCCGGCGCCGGCCCAGTCGAACAGGACCTCGGTGGCCCCGGCTCCAGCCAGCTGTTCGGCCAGGATCGCGAAGCTCAGCACCGCGGCCATGCCGACGGTGGTGATCAGCAGCAACGCCACCGGCTTGCGCAGGCGGTTGACGGTGCGGTTGAAGGTGATCAGCCCCAGGCCGGTGAGGCAGGCCCCCAGCAGGGGCAGCACCGGGATCAGCCAGGCAAGTTCGGAAGCGGCGGGCATCCTGGGGGCTCTGTTGGCGCGAGTTTAGGCAGGCCCGTCGGCCTGGCCCCGGCTCTGTGGGGGCCTGCCCATCGACCCCCGCCGGCCGCTGGCGGCTTCAGCCCAGCCAGTGGGCGAGGCCCGTGCGCGAGAAGGTGGTGGCGCCGAGGCCGATCCAGCGGTGGGCCCACCAGAGGACGCCGATGGCGATGGCGATGCCCAGCTGGGAGGGCCGCAGGAATTCCGCCAACACCAGCGTCTGGCGGCCGTCCAGCACGGCGGCGAAGGGCAGCACCGAGGTGGAGGCCCGCAGCTCCTCGAAGGCGGCCCCGAAGCGGTTGCGCAGGCGCCGGTCCCCGTTCCAGACGGCGAACAGGTGGTGGCCGATCAGCCCCACGCAGGCCACCAGGGTGAAGCTGGTGCCGATCCAGAGCAGGTGGGTGGCACACCAGAGCACCTGGCCCACGGCCTGGGGATGGCGACTCACCCGGATGATCCCCGTGGCGTAGAGCCGCACCTGGGGCTTGAGCACGGCCGGGATCTCCAGCAGGTTGTAAGTGGCCGGATAGAGAAACAGGAAGCTGATGGCCGTGCCGGTCCAGACCACCGGCACCACCCAGGGCTGGTCCTGCAGGTTCCAGAGCCGGACCCCGTCGTAGCGGTGGGCGAGGAAGTAGCCGACCACCACCACCGCCGAGGGGATGCTGAGGCCGGCGAACAGCAGGCGCCAGAGCCGGGCCCCGATCCGCTCCTCCCCCCAGGCCCGCAGGGAGGCCCCGCCGCTGTGGATCAGGGCGAAGACCACCAGCAGGGCCAGCATGACCACGCTGCTGTGCTGCGGACCCGCCGGAACCAGGGGGAGCGAGGGCATGGTGAGCGGCGGCCGGTGGCGGATGTGACAGGGCGATTCTTGCCACCGGGAGAGCCCCCTAGAGTTCCGCACGGCCTGCCGGCTCCGGCGAACGGTCCCCCCGCGGCCTCCCCGACCCATGGCAGATCTGCCTTTCACCCTCGACCAGCTGCGCATCCTGCGTGCCATCGCCAGTGAGGGCAGCTTCAAGAAGGCGGCCGACAGCCTCTACGTCACCCAGCCAGCGGTGAGCCTGCAGATCCAGAACCTGGAGAAGCAGCTCGACGTCTCCCTGTTCGACCGCGGCGGCCGCAAGGCCCAGCTCACCGAAGCCGGCCACCTGCTGCTCAGCTATTGCGACCGGATCCTGAGCCAGTGCCAGGAGGCCTGCCGGGCCCTCGACGATCTCCACAACCTGCGCGGCGGCTCCCTGGTGGTGGGGGCGAGCCAGACGACGGGCACCTATCTGATGCCCCGGATGATCGGCCTGTTCCGCCAGAAGTACCCGGACGTGGCGGTGCAGCTCCAGGTGCACAGCACCCGCCGCACCGGCTGGAGCGTGGCCAACGGCCAGATCGACCTGGCGATCATCGGTGGCGAACTGCCGGCGGATCTCAACGACCTGCTGCAGGTGGTGCCCTACGCCAACGACGAACTGGCCCTGGTGCTGCCCCCCAAGCACCCCCTCTCCCGCCTGCCCGAGCTCACCAAGGACGACCTCTACCGCCTCGGCTTCGTCTGCCTCGATGCCCAGTCCACCACCCGCAAGATGGTGGACCAGCTGCTCAGCCGCTCCAAACTCGACGTGCAGAGGCTCAAAATCGAGATGGAGCTGAACTCCTTCGAGGCCATCAAGAACGCCGTCCAGGCGGGGCTTGGGGCGGCGTTCCTGCCGGTGGTGTCGATCGAGCGGGAGCTGGCCGCCGGCACCCTGCACCGCCCCCAGGTGGCCGACCTGATGGTGCGGCGCCAGCTCAAACTCATCACCCACCCGGCCCGCTACTGCTCGCGGGCCGCCGACGCCTTCCGCCGCGAGGTGCTGCCGGTGTTCGCCAGCCCGGACAGCCCCCTGCGTCAGGTGCAGACCACGCCGGGGCTGGCCGAGCGGAACGGCGTCAGAACTGATCGGCCTCCGGTGTGATGCCGACGGCGTCGTCGGCGGCGCCGGCCACGCCCCGGGTCTGGAACTTGTTGCCCGAGATGTCGGTCTGGTAGACGCAGCGCACGATCGGCTTGTCGCGCACCGAGCCGATGTAGGCGAAGGTGTTCATGCGCTGCTTGCACTGGCGCATCTGCTCGGCCGTCACCGCCCCCTCCTTCTGCAGCACCGACCAGTTCTCCCGGCGGATCACGCAGCCGGGCTGGAGCGTGGGCTGGGTCACGAAGCTGCTGCTCGGGTTCATCGTGGTGTACAGCTCGATGTCCATCACGAAGGCGCTGGCGCCCCACTGCTTGCAGAACTCGGGGTCGGGCACCGCCATGTCGAGCTGCTGGGCGCTGGCGATGTTGCCCTGGTTCCCCTGGGTGGTGCTGGTCACGGCGCTGCCGATGCCGATGCCCACCACCAGCACGCCCGCCAGCACCGCCACCGTGGCCACGTTCAGCTGGATGTTGGGACCGCCGCCGGAGGGGCCACCGCCGTTGCCGGCGGGGGGCCGGCCGCCGCCGCCGTTGCTGCCGCGGCGGCCCGGGGTGCCGTAGCGGGGATCTTCCCGGCCGCCATAGCCGGTGGCGAAGCGATCGCTCCGGTCGTCGTAGCGGTCGGAGCGGCGGTCGGTGCGCGGGTCGTAGCGGTCGGGTCGGGGCGCGTAGCCGCCCGGTTCGGGCCGGCCGGCGCTGCTGCGGGAGCGGGTCACAGGGTTTCGGGGCTGCGGGGCAGGCCCATCGAGTAATTGAGCACCCGGGCCTCGGGGTTGTAGCTCACGTCACCGGCCTGGAGCATCTGACGCACCAGACCCTCCAGCTCGGAGCCGATGCGGCGCAGGCTGTAGTCGCTCAGTTCCTGGCCGGCCTGGGCCGCCACCAGCTCCCGGAAGCGGGCGCGCACCTTCTCGAGGGCCGCCTCGTCCCAGAGGAACTCGTTGTCGGGATCGATGTCGAGGGTGAGCTGGTCCGGGTCCGGGATGAGGTCGTCGTTCTCGACGCGCGCCGTGAACAGCCGGATGTGGCGGGTGGTGGACTTGAGCAGCGTCTCGACCATGGGCTCGGCCTCGGGGGCAGGGATCGGGAGAAGGGGGTGGCACCCGTTGAGTGCTGCCCTGACTTTAGGTAGGTCGGCGGCCGTTTCCGTCGGCGCCTCCCCCCGGCGCCGGTCACCCCTGCCCGGGGAGGCCCGATAAGGTTGCTGCTGATCTCGGGTACGACATGCGGGTTGTCATCGCCGGGGCCGGTCTGGCCGGCCTGTCCTGCGCCAAATACCTCTGCGACGCCGGCCACACCCCGATCGTGCTCGAAGCCAGAGATGTGCTGGGCGGCAAGGTGGCGGCCTGGCAGGACGACGACGGCGACTGGTACGAAACCGGCCTGCACATCTTCTTCGGCGCCTATCGCAACATGCGCCAACTCTTTGCCGAACTGGACATCGAGGATCGCCTGCAGTGGAAATCCCACTCGATGATCTTCAACCAGAAGGAAGTGCCCGGCACCTACAGCCGCTTCGATTTCCCTGATCTGCCGGCGCCGCTGAACGGGGTGGCCGCGATCCTGGGGAACAACGACATGCTGACCTGGCCGGAGAAGATCGCCTTCGGCCTCGGTCTGGTGCCGGCCATGCTGCGCGGCCAGGCCTATGTGGAGGAATGCGACAAGTACAGCTGGAGCGAATGGCTGCGGATTCACAATATCCCCGAGCGCGTCAACGATGAAGTCTTTCTCGCCATGAGCAAGGCGCTCAACTTCATCAACCCCGAGGAGATCTCCAGCACGGTGGTGCTCACCGCCCTCAACCGCTTCCTCCAGGAGACGGACGGCTCCAAAATGGCCTTCCTCGACGGCAATCCGCCGGAGCGGCTCTGCCAGCCGATGGTCGATTACATCGAGGCCCGGGGCGGTGAGGTCCACCTGGAGTCCCCACTCCGGGAGATCCGCATCGACAAGGACGGCGCCGTGACCGGCTTCCGCATCGGCGGCATCAAGGGGCGGCCCGAGCGGGAGATCCAGGCTGACGCCTATGTGAGCGCCATGCCCGTCGATCCGCTCAAGCTGCTGCTGCCGGAGCCCTGGAAGCAGCTGCCCTACTTCCGCAAGCTCGAGGGCCTGCGGGGGGTGCCGGTGATCAACATCCATCTCTGGTTCGATCGCAAGCTCACGGACATCGACCACCTGCTGTTCAGCCGCTCCGACCTGCTCAGCGTCTATGCCGACATGAGCAACACCTGCCGGGAGTATGCGGATCCCGACCGCTCCATGCTCGAGCTGGTGTTCGCTCCGGCCGCCGACTGGATCGGTCGCCCCGATGCGGAGATCGTGGCCGCCACCATGGAGGAGCTCAAGCGTCTGTTCCCCATCCACTTCACCGGTGACTCCCCGGCCGTGCTGCGCAAGTCGGTGGTCGTCAAGACCCCCCTCTCCGTCTACAAGACGGTGCCGGGCTGCCAGCAGCTGCGGCCCTCCCAGGACTCCCCCATCCCGAACTTCTTCCTGGCCGGCTGCTTCACCATGCAGCGCTACCTGGCCTCGATGGAGGGGGCGGTGCTGAGCGGCAAGCTCTGTGCCGCCGCCGTCGACGCCCACCTCTGCGGCAGCGACCAGGGTCCGGCCCCCGCCCAGAGCCTGGCGACGGTGTGAGTGTGCTGGCCCTGCTGCCCCTCGACCACGCCTCCGATCTGGAGGAGGCCTACGAATCCTGCCGACAGGAGACGGCGCAGTGGGCCAAGACCTTCTACCTCGGCACGATGCTGCTGCCGCCGGCCAAGCGCCGGGCCATCTGGGCGATCTACGTCTGGTGCCGCCGCACCGACGAACTGATGGACAGCGCCCAGGCCCAGACGCTGTCGGCCGAGGTGCTGCTGGAGCGACTCGATGCCTGGGAGGAGCGCACCCGCGCCCTGTTCGCCGGCCATGCCATCGATGGTCTCGACCGGGTGATGCTGGACACGATCGAGCGCTTCCCCCAGCCCCTGCAGGCCTACCTCGACATGATCGAGGGGCAGCGGATGGATGTGCTGCGCGACCGCTACGCCAGCTTCTCCGATCTCCAGCTCTACTGCTACCGGGTGGCGGGCACGGTGGGTCTGATGACCCAGGAGGTGATGGGGGTCGATGCGGCCTACACCTCCGCCCCCTGGAGCGAGCGGCCCGACACCTCGGAAGCGGCCGTTGCCCTGGGCATCGCCAACCAGCTCACCAACATCCTGCGGGATGTGGGTGAGGACCGCGGCCGCGGTCGCATCTATCTGCCCCAGGAGGATCTCGACCGCTTCGGTTACTCCGAAGCCGATCTGATGGCCGGACGGCTCAATGAGAACTGGCAGGCGCTGATGCGGTTCCAGCTGGAGAGGGCCCGGGACTGGTTCAACCGCTCGGAGGCCGGGGTGCGCTGGCTGGCTCCGGATGCCCGCTGGCCGGTGTGGGCATCGCTGCGGCTGTATCGGGGGATCCTTGATGTCATCGAGAGGTTGGATTATGACGTCTTCAATCACCGCGCCTTCGTGCCCCGGGTCGGCAAATTGCTGGATCTCCCCCTCTCCTATGTGATCGCCCAGACGCGATGAAGCGGCGCCCCATCCGCCAGGCCCTCCGCCTCAGCCTCTGCCGCACCCTCTCCGCCGCCGTCGCCAACGCCATCAGCGCCGGGCTGGCGCTGCCGGGCGTGGCCCTGGCCCAGTCCCTGCCTGCCACCGTCAGTCCGCCCGAGGTGAAGGCCGTGGAGGGCCTGGGGGCCGGCTGGCCCGGCCCGATGCCCACCGGTGACCGTCTCCCCCCCCTGCCGCCCGAACTCCTGGGGGCCCTGACCATGGAGCAGGCGACGGCCTGGGCGGTCGATCGCAATCCCGTGGTGCGCTCCGCCTATCAGTCGTTGGTGGCGACCCAGAACAGCCTCGGCGCCGCCTACGCCAGCTGGTGGCCGACCCTCAACCTCAGCCTCAACGGCGGTCCCTACGCCTCCAAGACCTTCTACAACTACCCCTTCAGCGCCTCCGCGGGCTTCTCCATCTCGGGCTCCGGTCTCAGCAGTGAGCGGGTGTTCGAGGCCAGCTACTTCCAGGCGATCGGTCAGATCGATACCACCTGGAACCTGATCGATCCCACCCGGTCGGCCACGATCTGGCAGAGCAAGTACCTGGTCCGCCAGGCGGCCGACACCTATGTGATCACCCGCCGCGACCAGCGCCTCAAGACCCAGTCGGCCTACATCGATCTGCAGCGGGCCCTTGCCGCCGTCCAGACCGGCCGACAGATCGTCGAGAACGACGAGCTTCTCTACCGCCTCGCCCAGACCCGGGTTCAGATGGGGGTGGCCTCCCGGCTGGAGGTCTTCAAGCAGCAGACCGTTCTGCTGGCCGACCGCCAGGCCCTGCTGGCCGCCGAGCAGCAGGTGGAGACAGCCCGGGCCAACCTCGCCGAGCTGCTGGCCACCCCCAGCCCCGAGGCCCTCACGCCCGCCACGCCCTTCGCGCCCCTCGGCGCCTGGGGCCATTCCCTCGACGACTCGATCACGGCGAGCCTCGCCTACCGCAAGGTGCTGGAGCAGCAGCTGCTGGCCGTCAAGACGAACGAGGCCCAGGCCCAGATCTACCTGGCCACCTACCGCCCCACCCTGCAGCTGATCACGTCCCTCTACTGGACGAAGGGGGTGGGTTATCTCAACCAGGGCCCCCCGTTCGTGCCCAATGCCCGCTCCGACGAATGGAACGGATCGGCCCTGCTGCAGCTGACGTTCACGGGTTTCGACGGCGGCCAGGCCCGCATGAACGCCGCCGCCGCCCGCCGTCAGGCGGCGGCCGCCGCCGAGACCTACAGCGCCACCCTCCTGAAGGTGCGCAGCGAGGTCCAGTCCCTGGTGGCCCAGGCCCGCTCCGGCCGCAGCATCGTGCTGGCCGGTGCCGAACGGGTCAAGGCGGCCAACGGGGCGTTGCGCCTCCAGACCCTGCGCTTCAACGCCGGCTACGGCACGATCACCGATGTGGTGCAGGCCCAGCAGGAGATCAGCCAGGCGGTGAGCTCCTACATCCAGAACCTGGCCACCTACAACGACACCCTGGTGCAGCTCAGCCGCTCGAGCGGCCTGCCGGTTCAGCCCGATCCCGACCTTCTCCAGGCGGTGGGCGATCCCCTGCAGACCCTGCGTCTGCCGACGCGGATGGCCCAGATGCGCTGATCTGCTCCAGCCGCCTCTGGCGCATGGCCCGGGCCCGGGCACTGAGCTGCTCGAAGCCCGGGTCGTTGAGGATCGAGCAGACCTGACCCTGCAGCTCGCTGGCGTTGATGTTGATCTCCATCTGCCGGATCTGGTCCCGCAGGGAGTTCTCCCGGTCGGCCACGGCCCCCGACATCCGGTTGAAGGCCCGCACCAGCCGGCCGATGGCGTCGTCCGCCGGGTAGGTGAGGGCCTGATGATCCTTGCCGTCGGCGATGGCATCGGCGGCGGTCGCCAGCTCCCGCAGCTCCCGCCGGATGCCGCGCGCGATCAGCCAGGCGGCGACGCCACTGGCGCTGATCAGGATCAGGGTGAGGACCACCAGGCGGCGGACCATCTCGTCCTTGGCCTCCTGCATCGGCAGGAGGGCATCCGCCAGGGCCTCCTCCTCCACGGACACGACCGCCAGCCAGTTCCACTCCGGGAAGGCGGCGATGTACAGGTGCTGCAGCACCGGGGTGGTGGAACCCGGGGGGCGCACCATGGCCTTGCGCTCGAAGGGCTCGCTATGGCCCAGGGTGCGTGGATCGGGAATGCCGCCGTTCTGCCGCAGGGCCAGGGCCAGGTCGATGCAGGCCTGGGTGTCCTGGGTCTGGTAGCTGCAGTACAGCCCTCCGGTGGGGGTGATGCCGAAGAAGGCCGCCTGGTGGGTCTCGGCGGGGAAGAGGCTGGAGCCGGCGGCGAGGAGCTTGGAGGCGGCCTGGGTGCTGACGTCCACCAGCAGGGCCAGGTGGCCTTCGCCGGGCTGGCGACCCGAAAGGACGGTCAGCCGGGCCATCCGCCATTCCCCATCCAGCTGCAGCATGGCGCTGCGACTCATCTCCGCGGCCGGAGCGCCCTTGAAGAGGTGTTCGAAGTCGTCCACCGTGGCGGGCATGGCCGGTGCGCCGGGTTCCAGGGCCAGGCCCTGGCTGGTGATGCCCGTGAGCCGGCGCCAGGTGCCGCTGGGGTCGCGGTAGTAGACGGCGGCCCGCTCCCGCAGCAGGGCCAGGGGCAGCCGCAGTTGATTGTTCAGCAGGGCGGGGGCCTGCTCCCGCGTCAGGGGCCGGCCCTTCCAGGACAGGCGGCCTTCGGTGTCCATCCGCAACGGCGCCAGGGCCCTGCGCAGGTCCTTGGAGTCCTCACGGATGACCCGGCTGAACTCCTCGGCCGACTTCCGGATGATGGAGGTGGTGACCGCCAGGGAGGAGAGGTTGTCGTGGTCGAACATGGTGCTGATCTCGATCCGGGCCTTCTGGGCCAGGCGGATCGAGCCGATGGTGGCGAGCGCCAGGAAGATCGCCAGGCTCACGAGCGGGCCGCTGATCCCCAGGATCATCAGCCGCACGGAGAGGCGCAGGGGTCGCCCCTTCCTCGCTCCCGCGGTTCTTTGTGGCTGTCCGGCGAGCCGTTGGCGAATCGTCAAAAGGGCCTGCAACGCCATGCCTATGATTTTCCCACGTCCGTGAGATGGATCGCTTCATGACCAGGATCCTTTCCGTCCATTCCTTTCGCGGTGGAACGGGAAAATCCAACCTCTCGGCGAACCTGGCGGCCGCTTTCGCAGCCCGAGGGCTCAGGGTCGGCGTCTTCGACACCGATCTTGCTTCACCAGGAATCCATGTGCTGTTCGGGTTCACGGCAGGGCCGCAATCCCATACGCTCAATGATCACCTTCAGGGCTCGATTCCAATTGAAAAGTGCTCCTATGACGTCACACCTGCCTCGCTGGCAGGTGGCAAGGGGCGCATCATTCTGGTGCCAGCCGCCATGGAGGGCGATCGGATCGCCCGGCTGCTGCGGGAAGGCTATGAAGTCGAGCGGCTCAACGATGCCCTGTTCAGCCTGGGCCAGAGCCAGCGGCTGGATCTGCTGATCGTGGACACCCACCCCGGGATCAACGAGGAGACCCTGCTGTCCACCGCCATCTCCGATTGCCTGGTGATGGTGATGCGCCCCGATCAGCAGGACTACCTCGGCACGGCCGTGGCGATCGAGGTGGCCCAGAGACTGATGGTGCCGGAAGCCCGCCTCGTGGTGAACAAGCTGCCGGCCCATTTCGATGCCGAACAGGTGCGCGCCCGGGTGGCCCAGAGCTACGGCATTCCGGTCGGAGCGATCCTGCCCCTCAGTGATGACCTGCTCACCATCGCCAGTGGCAGCCTGGCCCTGGTGGATGTCCCCTCCCACCCCTGGAGCACCGGCGTGACCCAGCTCGCTGCCGACCTTGCCGATGCGCTCCTCTGAGCCCGCCAACGACAAGGACACCGACGCCGGCGCCGCCGGTGACGGCCCGCTGCCCCCGGCCCCGCCGGAGGGCCCCCTGACCATGGCCCGGCTGGTGGCCCTTGAGCCCGCCGCGCTGCGCCGATTGCTGACCACGGGCCTGCGGGCCGGTCTGACGGAGGCCGAGCTCGACGCCGGCTGTGCGGCGGCGGCCACCCCCGGCCAGGCTCCCGCCGACCTGCGGGCCCTTCTGCAGCAGTGGGGCTGGCTGGCCTGGGATCCCGACCGTCAGCGCTGGCGCACCCGGCTGGGCGCCACCACACCGTCGGCGCCGCCTCAGGTCTGATCCGCCAGGGCCAGCCATTCCTCCAGCACCGGGTTCACCAGGGAGGGATCTTCGTCGTGGGGGCAGTGGCCGAGGCCGCTCAGGATGCGCAGGTCGCGGACGGCGGCGAAGGCCTTCGCCCAGCGCCGGGCCTCGGCCACCGGCTCCCACGGATCCTGCTCCCCCCAGAGCAGCCGGACCGGGCCGGGCAGTTCCGCCAGCAGGTCCGGGGCGAGCCGGTCGCGGAAGAGGTTGATGAACCCCCGGAAGCTCTCCTCGGCGCCGGGGCTGCGGGCCGGGGTCAGCAGCAGCTGCACCAGCTGGTCGTCGATGCCAGCGCCGGATGGGTAGGCGGCGCCCAGCACCCGGCGGATCACACCGGGGTTGGCCACCCAGCGGAACAGGCGGCCCGTGAGCCAGCGCTGGCGCACCAGGCGCTTGAGCAGGGGCCGGCCGATCCGGCGCAGCGGTGGCTGCTCGCTCAGGCGGCGGTCGTCGAGGCTGCGCTGGGCGCAGTCGATCAGGATCACCTGGCGGGCGTCGTCGCCGAGTCTGGCGGCGGCGGCCAGGGCCACGACGCCCCCGATCGAATTGCCCACCAGCTGGACCGGCGTGCCGATCACCTCCCGCACGAAGGCGGCCACCTGGTCGGCCCACAGATCGATGCCGTAGCGCAGCGCCAGCCCGTCCTCGGGCTCGTCCTCAAGGCGGGATGGGGGTTTGCTGCTGGCCCCGAAACCCACCAGGTCGATGGCGTACACCGGGCGCCCGCCGGCCAGCGCCGGCAGATTGTGGCGCCAGTGCTCCTTGCAGGCACCGAAGCCGTGGATCAGCAGCGCGGGCAGCACCCCGCTCGCCTCCGGGGCCGCCGATGCATGGGTCACGTAGCTGATCGTCTGCCCCTGCCACGACCAGGTGCCCAGCCAGTTCGTTGGGAAAACCGTGCCGCCTTCGGCCAGGGGTGTCACGGGCATGGGGCCTGACGATGGGGGACTCAATGGGACCCCTTCCAGGGTTCGACCCTGCCATCTTCAATGGCCCAGATGCGATCGGCGTCATCGAGCAGGCGCAGGTCGTGGGTCACCAGCAGCACGGAACTGCCCCGTTTGCGGCAGAGGTCGCCCAGCAGGGCCACCACCTCCTGCCCGGAGGTGCTGTCGAGGGAGGCGGTGGGCTCGTCCGCCAGCACCAGATCGGGCTCGGGGGCGAGGGCCCGGGCGATGGCCACCCGCTGCCGCTGGCCGCCGGAGAGCTCGGAGGGGAAGTGGTGCAGCCGGTGCCCCAGGCCCACCGCCTCAAGCAGGGCGGTGGCCCGGTGCCGGCGCCGCTCGGGGTCCGGCTCGCTCAGCTGCAGCACGAGCGCCACGTTCTGCAGGCTGGTGAGGGAGGCCACCAGATTGTGGCTCTGGAAAATGAAGCCGATGCGGCGGCGGATCTCCACCCGCCTCCGCTCGCTGGAGCGCCGCACCTCGCTGCCCAGCACCCGCAGGGAGCCCTCCTGGACGGATCGCAGGGCCCCCACCAGGGTGAGCAGGGTGCTTTTGCCGCTGCCCGAGGGTCCCACCAGCAGGGTGATCTCGCCGGGGTTCACCGTGAAGCTGATCCCGTGCAGGATCTCGCTGCGCAGCGGGCCTTCCCCGTAGGCGTGGCGCAGATTCTCGGCGACGACAGGCAGCATCGGGATCAGAAGACGCTGGCCGGATCCGCATCCCGCAGCTTGTTGAGGGCGATGGCGGCCGCCACGGCGCAGACGCCGATGGTGAGGCTGAACACCAGCACGGTCTTGCCGGTGGTCATCACGATCTGGATGCCGGACACGGCGGTGAGGAACGCATAGAGGGCGGCGCTCGCCACCAGGGCGGGAACAAACGAGGAGATCGCCAGGATCGAGGCCTCCTGCAGCACCAGCAGCAGCAGGAATCGGTTGCGGAAGCCCAGGGCCTTGAGGGTGGCGTACTCGTGCAGGTGGTCGCTGACATCGGTGTACAGCACCTGATAGACGATCACCCCGCCCACCAGCAGACCCATGATCGTGCCGAACCCGAAGATGATGCCGAAGGAGGAACTGGTGTTCCAGTAGTTCTGCTCGTTGGCGATCAGTTCGGGCTTGGTGAACACCTGCAGCTGGCTGCCGTAGAGGGCCCGCAGGTGACGCTGGACGGGGGCGATGGCGGCCGGATCGCTGACGCGGATCAGGCCCATGGAGATCTCGCCCTCGTTGATCTGCTTGTAGGCGAGCTGCAGGGCCGTGGTGTCGCTGCTGATCAGGTTGCTGTCGGCGGCGAAGGTGGAGCCGAGGCGGAACAGGCCCACCACCCGGAAGGTCTTGGAGTAGTCGGAGAGGATCATCGTCTGGCTTCCCTGGGCCTTGACCGCCGCCGCCACCGGGCCGGTGTTGCTGTTGCCGGCCGCGTCGAACAGCACATAGCCCGGGGTGCGGATGCGGTCGATCTGCTCGCGCACCGGCGCCAGATCGAGAATCTGCTGGTCGGGATCGAAGCCGATCAGGCGCAGGCTGGTGGGCTTGATCCCGCCCATCTGCTGGGCGTTCACATTGGCCACATAGACCGGGATGACATCGCTCACCCCCGGCACGCCCAGCGACTGATAGAGCTGGGACTGGGGGAACTGCTGGAAGGCGCCGCTGTCGCGGGTGCCGGGGCTGATCACCACCAGATCCGTGATCAGGGCCTGGTAGAAGGTGGTGGCGCTGGTCAGCAGGCCTGACTGGAAGCCCAGCTGCATGAACATCAGCAGGGCGGCGAAGCCGATGCCGGTGACGGCCACCAGGTAGCGGATCGGCTGGCGTTTCAGCTGCAGCCAGGCCACCGGCAGATCGCCCAGGCTGCGCCTCAGGGAGCGGCCGATCACGGCAGGAAGCGGACGTTCACGTTCAGCCCGCTGAGCCTGGCGAGGCGGGCGGAGTCGGCGGGAGTCAGGGCGATCTTCACCAGCACCACCCGGGCATTGACGTTGTTGTTGGAATTGACGCTGAACAGGTCCCGGTCGGAGACCTCCCCGGTGATCTCCTGGACCCGGCCCTGCAGCCTGCCGCTGAAGCCGCCGCTCTCCGGCCAGATCTCCACCGTCTGGTCGGGGCGCACCTGGGGAATGTCGCTCTGGAACACCTGGGCCCACACCTGCATGGCCCCGACCTGGCCGATCTGGGCGAGCCCCTGGTCGGTTTCCTTCATGCCCGGCCAGCTGTAGATCCGCAGCAGCTTGCCGTCGAGGGGGGAGCGGATCTCGGCGTTGCGCAGCTGGCTGCGGGCCTGGGCCAGGTTGGCCTTGGCCACCGCCACGTCGGCGACGGCCACCTCCCGGTCGACCGGGCGGACGGTGAGGTTGTCGTAGAGGGTGCCCTTGAGGGCCTGGATGTTGGCCTGGCCCTGGGCGAGGGCGGCATCGGCCTTGCCGAGTTCCTCCTCGGAGATCGCCCCGGCCTTGAACAGCTCCACGCTCTTCTGCTGGCTGATCTTCAGATAGGGAATCACCACCTGCTCGGCCTTGAGATCCGCTTCGGCCTTGGCCCGGGCCCCCTGGCGCGCCCCCGCATCGACCTGGGCCAGCTTGGCCTCGCTGAGGGCCAGCTGGCTTTCGGCCTGGACGACCCCCTTGCGCAGGCTGGCCCAGCTGCTGAGGAAGCCCAGCAGCTGGCCGCGGCGGATGGTGGCCCCCTCGGAGACCAGCCACTTGTCGACCACCTCCGAGCCGCCGCTGTTGCCCGAGGCGGTGGACAGGGACACGACGCCTCCCTGGGGGGTGAGCCGTCCGAGGGCGGTCACGGCCCGGGGCGCCAGGGGCGGCGGCGGCGGGGCCGGGCGGTGGCTCAGCTGCCAGCCCGCCAGCCCCAGCACGGCCAGCACCGACACCGTCACCAGCTTCTGGCGGCCGCTGCCCCAGGCCCGCTCCCGCCAGAGGCGCCGCAGGCCCTCGAGCCTGTCAACGTGCGGCGCTTCCGTCACGAACCGAGGGGCTCCGGGCGCGCCATGGTAGCCGCCGCTTCCGCGCTCAGCCAGCGGCGGTGCATGCGGCGGTATTCGATCGAAAGGATGTCGGAGGCCACATGCCGCTCCTGGGTGAGATCCAGGGGGACGGGGGTCGGGCGCTGGCTGCGCACCACCCCGTGGTCCTCCTCGAAGATGGTGCGCGAGATGGCGATCGACTGGGCCTCACTGCCGGGCAGCCGCCAGCGCTTGCGTTTCGAATACTTCACCCAGCGGGCCAGGGTGTGGGTGTCGCTCTGGGGCAGGCTGGCGTTGAAGAAGATGAAACGCAGCTGGTCGCCGATGCTGGTGTCGACGATGTTCAGGTTGGGGTAATAGAAGCTGAAGGTGGTGGTGGCGCAGAGGGGGCCGCTCTGACCGGTGAGGGTGCGCAGCAGCTTCAGGACCCCCTTCACCGGCAGCTCAAAGCTCACCGTGGCGGCGATCATCCGATCCGCCTTGCGGAGATCGACGGGAACCGACAGGGGTGAATCCTGGCTGGCGAAGGTGCCCTTGTGCACCCAGTAGGCATGGGAATTGTCGAGGTTGGACTCGATCACCCGGCTGTAGTGGGTCTCCCACTCGAAGCTGCTCTCCACGTGGCCCCAGGCGTCGTCGGGGAAGACGGGCAGATCGGGCAGCAGGGCCGGATCGGGCGGGCCGGAGCCCCACCACATCCAGATGAAGCCCCGGGATTCGACCGCCGGCCGCTCCCCCACCAGGTCGCTGCGGGCCGGAGGACTGGCGCCGGCCGGCTCGGCGGGGGCCTCCAGGCAGGTCCCGTCGGCGGCGAACTTCCAGCCATGGAACGGGCAGCGCAGGCACCCCTCCTCCTCCAGCCGCCCCAGGGCCAGGGAGGCCCCCCGGTGGGGGCAGCGGTCGCTGAACAGCCGGGGCCGGCCTTCCGCATCCGGGAAGAGCACGAAATCGTGGCCCGCAAAGGGGACGGCCACCGGGCCTTTCCGGAAGGCGAACGAAGAGGCGACGGCGTACCAGCAGTTCCAGGCCAGTTGAGACACCTGGGACGGGGATGTCTCTGAGGCGGACCCAGATAAGGCCCCAGATACCGACCCAGCGAATGACATGCTCTGCCGATGCTGAGCGGATCTTAGGCGAACCGTCCCGATCGAGAGTGCGACACCCCCTAGATTGGCGCCGCCGCCAAGGTTGGGTCGCCCCACACTGCCGTCCGCATGATCCGCAAGTGATTCGCAAGCTGCGCAGTCCTCTGGCGATCGTGTTTCTCACCCTGTTGCTGGACAAGCTGGGCGAAAACATCGTCTACCCCCTGCTCCCCTTCATCCTCGAGAAG
This sequence comes from Cyanobium sp. Lug-B, assembly GCF_024345635.1. Classification (NCBI taxonomy): domain Bacteria; kingdom Bacillati; phylum Cyanobacteriota; class Cyanophyceae; order Synechococcales; family Prochlorococcaceae; genus Cyanobium; species Cyanobium sp. Lug-B. The sequence goes on along the minus strand of NZ_JAGQBM010000026.1, from coordinate 6,990 downwards.
TTCTCTCCCGACGGACTCACCCTGGGGTTGCTGGCCTCCACGGCCACCCTTTTTTCCGTGCTGGCGTCACCGATCATCGGCTCCCTCAGTGATGCCTGCGGCCGCAGGCCGGTGATCCTCCTGTGCGTGGCCATCAACTGTCTGTCCCTGTTCATGTTCGGCCTGGCCGGAACGCTGGGGCTGATCTTTCTCTCCCGGGCGATCAACGGCGTCTCGACGGCGACGGTCGGCACGGCCCAGGCCTACATCTCCGACATCTCCACCCCGGCGAACCGGGCCCGCAACTTCGGCATCAGCGGCGCCGCCTTCGGCCTCGGGGCCATCGCCGGTCCGGCCCTGGGGGGGGCGCTGGTGGGCTTCGGCATGCGCATTCCGGTGTTCGTGGCCGCCGCCCTGGCGGCCTACAACTTCCTGATGGCGTTTCTGTACCTCAAGGAGACCCTGCCCCTCCAGAACAGGCCCCGCTTCCAGTGGTCCCAGATCAACGGACTGGCTCCGGTGATGGCCCTGCTGGCGCTGCCGAAGGCGAATCGCGTGGCGCTGGCCTTCTGCTGCTTCAACTTCGCCTTCAGCGGCTTCACCACCCTGCTGGTGCTCTATCTGAAGGATCAGTTCTCCTGGTCGGCCTCCCAGTCGAGCGGCATCTTCGTCATCGTCGGCCTCACCGTCACCTACGTGCAGGTGGCCCTCACCGGCCCGCTGGTGCGGCGCCATGGGGAGGCCCGGCTCAACATCTACGGCCTGGTGGCGGTCGCCGCCGGCATCGCCCTGATCCCCCTCGCCCGGGTCTTCGGCGCCGCCGCCGCCGTCGTGATCGTCACGGCCGCCGTGATGCTGTCGGTGGGGGCAGCCTGCGTGATCCCCACGGCCCGCAGCCTGGTCTCCCGGCTGGTCCCGGAGAACCGGCAGGGCGTGATGCTGGGCAGCCTGCTGGCCATCACGGGCCTGGCCAGTGCCCTGGGTCCGATGCTGGCGGGGGTGCTCTACGACCTCTCCCCCACCCTCTGCTTCCTGCTCCAGGCGCTGGTCTGCCTGCTGGGGGCGCCCCTGCTGCGCGGCGTCCGGGAGCCGGCGGCTGTCCCCGTCGACATCGGCGACTGAAGAGGGCGCCTCAGACGCGGGCGCGCTCGCGCATCATCCGCCGGTATTCCACCAGGATCAGGTCGGAGTCGATCAGCACCTCGTGGGAGCCGCGGAAGGTGACCCGCTTGGGCTCCTGTTCACTGATCACGGCGGCATCCTCCTTGGAGATCTGCAGGCCCGTGTCCAGGGTGATGCGATCGAACAGCCGGTTCAGCAGGGGGGTGGCGGCGAGGACGTTGCGGCCGTTGGTGACCCGGACGGTGGTTTCCGCGTCGTTGTCGGGCACGTGGGCCTGCAGCGCCGCCAGGGTCACGGCGCCGAAATGGATGATCGAGACCACCACGTTGGGGTAGAGGAAGCGGTACTCCTTGTAGGCATTGGCGCTGTCCCCCTTCAGCAGCAGACGGGTGAGGCCGTTGAGCTTCTTGACCTTGATCGGCATGCGCCCGTAGAGGCTGCCCGGTTCCACCTGCACCGGATAGTGCTCCAGGCTGAAGTCGGTGGCCGGGTCCACCCGGCCGATGCTCCTGCCGTGCACGAAGGCGGCGTGGGTGGGGTCGATGCCGTTCTCGATCGTGCGGGTGAAGTGGGTGGCGTAGGTGTAGGCCATGTCACCGCCGGCCCGCAGGGTCAGTCCGTCCAGTTCCGGGATGTCGAGCACATCGCCATCGGGGCTGGCCTGGCGGCCGGCCAGCCACAGCCACACGAACCCGTGCCGCTCCCGGGTGGGGTAGGTGCGCAGCCGCGCCTGGCGCGGGATCGCTTCCTCGGCCCGCAGGGCCGGGATGTGCACGCAGCTGCCCTGGGCGTCGTACTGCCAGCCGTGGTAGGGGCAGACCAGGCGGTCCCCCTTCGCCCAGCCCGCCGCCAGGGAGCAGCCCCGGTGGGCGCAGCGGCCATCGAAGGCCAGCACCCGGCCGCCGCCATCGCGCATCATCACCACCTCCCGGCCCTGGAAGCGGTGGGCCAGGGGCTGGGTGCCCACCTGGCTGGAGAGCCCGACGGCGTACCAGCAGTCGGCGGGCCAGGGCGACGGGGGCTGCATCTCAGGGCGTGGGGGCGGGGGGCGTGGGCACGGGGGCGGTGGCCGGGCAGGCCCGGGCCAGGGCCCGCCGGTAGGCCAGGATCAGCTGGTCGGAGGCCAGCAGCAGCTCTTCCCCCTGGGTGCTCCAGGACGGGCCCGGGGGCTGGGTCTCCACCACGGCCCGGTCCTCCTCGTAGGTGTCGACCGTGTTGCGGATCGAGTTGCCGTCGGCCCAGCCGTAGGGGAGGAAGTTGCGCACGCCGATCCACTTGGTGAGGGTGGTGTGGTCGTCGACGGGGATGTTGCTGGCGAAATAGATGTACTGATACCCCTTCCAGTTGAAGTCCAGGGCGATCCGGTTGATGTTGGGAAGGTAGCCGGTGAGGGTGGAGCTGGAGTGGCTCCTTTTCCTCTTGACGATGTACTTCAGCAGGCCCACCCTGGCCGGTGGCTTCAGTTTGTGATGGGTGGACACCAGGCCCGGTTCGCTGACGATCTCCAGGCTCTCCACGCTGGCGTCCTCCCGGTTGCCGAAGAAGGGCCGGTGCACGAAGGGGGCGTGGGAGGTGTCCAGAGCCGACTCCACCACCCGGCTGAAGTGGGCGTTCCAGGTGTAGGACCCGCTCACCGCCCGCCAGCCCGGCTGACCCAGTTCCGGGAAGGGGGGGATGGGCACCTCGGAGGCCCGCCCGGCCTCGCCGGGAAAGATCCAGACGAAGCCGGACTGCTCCCGGACGGGGAAGGTGGCCATCCGGGCCAGGGCAGGGATGGGCGTTCCCGGCGGATCGGCCGGAATCCGGACGCAGCGGCCGTCCACGTCATAGCTCCAGCCGTGGTATGGGCAGCGCACGCAGGAGCCCTCCACCCATCCCCGGGCCAGGCTGGCGCCGCGGTGGGCGCAATAGTCGGCCAGCGCGTGGGCCTGGCCGGCCGCGTCACGGAAGAGGAGGTAGCGGCGCCCCAGGAGGGTGACGGAGACGGGTTGGTCGCGGAGCCCGTGGGCATGCTCCACCGCATACCAGAAGTTCTCGAGTCCCTGGGTCATTCCTTGGGTCGTACTTGAGCCGGGTGCGACACGGGTTCCATGGGCCGACCGACCCTGTTTAGCACCATCGGGGCCGGGAACCAAGTTGAAACGGCTGAAGCAATTAGACTGCCCCCCTGTTGAACGGCGACCGTTGCGCAAGCTTCACCTGGATCCCGGTGAGTTCGCCTACCGCAGTGGAGAGAGTGGTCAGGAGGTGTACCTCGTCCGCACCGGGGAGATTGAACTGGTCACCCTGTATCCCGAAACCGGAGAAGGTGTCGACGGTCACCATGGCCCCGGCCACGTGTTCGGTGAGGTGGAGCTCATCGACGGCCGTGCCCGCACCCATACCGCCAGGGCCGCCAAGCCCACGGAGCTGCTCGTCTTCAACCGCGACGAGCTGATGGATCTGCTGTTCGAGCACCCCGAGCGCAGCCTCGTGCTGGGACGCAGCGTCTTCGACCGCCTCCGGGACCTCTACACCAACGAGACCCTGGAGTCCGACCTGGCGCGCCTGCGCGAAGAGATGCAGGCCAGCATCCGGGACGCGGTCGTGGCCCATGAGGGGCGGGTGGTGCGCAGCCACAACGGCATGGCCGCCATCGCCGTTCCGATCGTGCTGATGGTGCTGCTGGCGATCGGTTCCTACTGGTACTTTCACCGGGGTTGAGCCGGCGCTCCGGCCGTCCCAGCCCCGTCCCGCCCAGGCGACACCGAGTCCTGTCCCCGTCACCGAGCCCCGTTCCATGAGCATCCAGCCGGTCCCGCCCGAGGAGAAGCAGCAGGCCCTCTCCGCCTTCCGGGAGCTGATCAGCGCCGATGTGGAGGCCGGCATCGACAACCATGAGCGCAAGATGACGCGCCTGGGGTTCGTCTTTCTGGCGATCTTCGTCGGGGTGATCGGCTTGATGGCCGTCCTCCCCTGACACCGCCCCCGCGTCCGGCGGGCCAGCGGGTCGGGGGGACGGTGCCGGATCAGACCGCGGCTTTCTGGTTGGCCAGCAGGCTCTTCAGCTTGGCCAGTTCACCGGCCCAGCGGGGATCGGGGGCGCCTTCACCGACGGCGTCGGCATGGACCACCTTGTTGACGCTCTTGCGGGCGGCCGTCGGGGCGCTGCCGGGACGGCGGTCGGCGCCGGCGCCGCCGCGGACCTCACGGCGCTGCTCGGAGATCTCGATGCGCAGGGTGCTGCCGCCGAAGTCCTTGCCGTTGAGCTGGGCGATCACCGCCTCGGCCTGGGCCAGGTCGTCGACGTTGGCGAAGCCGAAGCCACGGCAGGTCCCGGTCTCCCGGTCGTTCACCGCCTTGAAGCGAACCCCTTCTCCCACGCTCGAGAAGAGAGCATCCAGCTCTTTGGCATCAAAGGTTTGCGGCAGGTTGCCGACATAGAGACGAACGCTCATGGGGAGGGGCTCAGGAAAGGAAAAAACTCTGGCAGGCGGTGCGATCGCGCCATTGCATCCAGCAGTTAATCACGCCGCCGGTCCGGGTTCGCTTCGGGTTCCCGCCGCTCCAGCCAGAGTCGGGCGGCGGCAAGGGCCTTGTCGATTGCACCCTGGTCCGTCAATTCCGCTGTGTCCGTCGCTGCGGTTCCACCCAGTCGACCGAAGGCCCGTTCCGCCGTGAGGTGGTCGATCAGCTGGCCCAGCCGCGGCCCCGGGGGGATGGCCAGGAGCTGCTGCAGCCGGCGGCCGTCCAGGGGCGGGCGCGGATGGAACAGGCGATCCGCCGGGTCCCGCCAACGGTCCATGGCCGCCCGTGCCGCCCCGGGATCGAGCTGCAGCAGCAGGGCGGGGAGATCCGCCTCCAGCTGGCGGTGCAGCGGCAGCCGCTCCGCCTCGGCCAGGCTCTCCAGGGACAGCAGGCCCCCGGGCGAAGCGCTGCGCTGGAGCCGCTCGTGCCAGTCCCGCAGCCGCTGGCAGCGCTGCTGCAGGCGCCGGCTGGCCCGCAGCCGCTCCAGGGTCGGGCCGTCGAGCACCGCCGCCAGCCGGGCCAGCGGCAGGGCCCAGGCCTCCGTCGGCGTCAGGCCGCAGGCGTCCGGCCGTTGCGGCCCCAGGGGCTCCAGCCGGCCCTCAGTCCCGTCGGCGGCTCCCCAGGGCTGGAGCAGACCCGCCTCCAGGGCCCGCCCCAGTCCCCGGTGCCCCTCGGGGGCGGCCGCCAGCCGTTCCAGCTCCGCCAGCACCCGCTCCCCGGCGACGGTGGTGATCCGCTGCCGGTGGCGCCCGATCAGCTCCCAGGTGGCCGGGGCGATGCGGAACGCCAGTTCGCAGGCCAGCCGCACCCCCCGCAGCAGCCGCAGGGGGTCATCGAGCAGGTTGGCTTCGCTGATGGCCACCAGCCGGCGCGCCGCCAGATCCGGCAGCCCGCCGCAGGGGTCGATCAACCGCAGATCCGCCGCTGATCCGCGGCCCGGCGGCAGCGCCCCTTCCAGGGGCAGGGCGATGGCGTTGGCGGTGAAGTCCCGGCGGGTCAGATCGGCGGCCAGATCCCCACCGGCGCAGCGGGCCAGGTCGATCGTCCAGCCCTGCAGCACCACCCGGGCGATCGATCGCTCCGGGTCGAGCACCACGCAGCTGCCCCCCAGCTTCCGCCCCAGGCTCCGGGCCAGGTCGATGGCGTCCACGGGCACCACCAGGTCCAGATCCGGCCGGGCGGTCAGACGGCCCAGCAGGCCATCCCGGACCGCTCCGCCCACCAGCGCCGTGCCCGCCGGCAGCTGGTGGGGGGCCACCGGCCAGGTCTCCGGCGCCAGGGCCCGCCACAGTTCAGGGACTTGACGTCCCGGCTCGCACGCCACAATGGGCGCCCTGCTGGGCCGCGGCGGCATGTGCATCTGCGTGGATTGCCACTGGGTCGAGCGGTGTCAGGCCTACCACGCGGTCGAGCGTCAGCACGGCGTCGCCCACCTCAATCCCGAGCCCGACTTCCGCCCCCGCCAGCCGCGCATCCACGTGCAGGTGGTCGATCTCGATGCCGTCGGCACCAGCGTGGGGGTGGAGTGGGACGTGCGGGCCTGCTCCGATTTCCGCTCCGACCCGGGCCGCTGGCGTCGCTGCCGCCCCGAGGGACCGCTGCCGACATGAGTGTTCCCCCCGACCCGGACGGCCGCCCCTGGCTGCTGGCCCTGCACAGCTCCAGCGAGAGCCTCGGCGTGGGGCTGCAGCGCCTCGGGGCGGTGGCCCCCGAGCGGCTGGAGACGTTCCCCCTCGGCCGCTCCCTCTCCAATGGGCTGTTCGACTGCCTGGAGTCGGTGCTGCCGGCCAGTGCCTGGCCGCGGCTGGGCCGCCTGGCGGTGGCCACCGGCCCCGGTGGCTTCACCGGCACCCGCCTGACGGTGGTGCTGGCCCGCACCCTGGCCCAGCAGCTGGCGCTGCCCCTCGATGGGATCAGCAGTTTCCGCCTCATGGCCCGCCGCCTGCTCACCGGACCAGAGCCGCCCGGCGGTGACGGCCCCTTCTGGCTGCTGCAGGAACTGCCGCGGCGCGGGGTGGTGGCGGGGCTCTACGGCGCCGACCCTGGCCAGCCCGGTGGTGTCGCCGAGCTGGAGGCGCCGCGGCTGCATCGCGACCGGGAGGCGCTGGCCCCGCACCCGATCCGTCCGGCCCTGGTGCAGCTGCCGGAGGACGTGATCCAGCTGCTCGGCTTCAGCGGGGCGAACGCCGCCGAGGGACGAGCCGCCCCCTGGCAACCGGTGCTGCCCCTCTATCCCACCAGTCCGGTGGAGGCGCTCCCATGCTGAGCCCCCCTGGCCCCCGACCCGGTGCGGGTCCCCGCCCCCAGCCCCGGCCGCGCCGCCGTCGCTCGCGTCGTTCCGCCGCTGACGCCATTCCCGCGGTCGTCGCCCCCCAGCGCTCC
>NZ_JAGQBM010000025.1:0-39969 GCF_024345635.1 Cyanobium sp. Lug-B | reverse complement strand
GCTGCGGCGCAACGCCGACTGCCTGGCCGCCGCCCTCCGGGAGCCGCCCACGTCACCGGCCCCGGTTCGCCCGGCGCCGGTGGCGACGGCGCCGCCGGCCCCGGCGCCGATCGATCGCTACCGCTACTGCCGGGTGCACCAGGAGGAGGTGCAGGCGGCGTCGGCCAGGCTCACCAACGCCGCCAAGCCCTGGATGGTGGCCCAGAAGCACAGCGACCCCGGCAGTGAGGCGTACCGCGACGCCCAGCAGGGCTACGACGCGGCGGTGGCGGAGCTGGAACGGCTGCTGCCCCCGGAGATCCGCAACGGCATGGATCTGCTGCCCACCGCCGCCGAGGCCTACAGCCGCTGCGATCGCCAGGTGCTGGAGGGAACCTCCGGTCCGTAGGCTGCCCCCAAGACGATGGCCCTCCCGTGCTGGATCAGCGCCTGCTGCGCAACGACCCGACGCTGATCACCGGCCCCCTGGCACGGCGCGGCATGGCCACCGACCTGTCCGGGCTGCGCCAGCTGGCCCTGGAGGCCCGCGACCTGGAGCAGCGGCGCAGTGAGCTGCAGGCGGAGGGCAACCGCATCGGCAAGGAGGTAGGCGAGCGGATCCGGGGCGGCGCCGCCACGGGCGGGGAGGAGGTGAAGGAGCTGCGGGAGCAGGGCAACCGGATCAAACGCCAGGTGGCTGAGTTCGAAGAGCAGGAGAAGGGGATCGAGGCCCAGCTGCTCGAGCAGCTGATGGTGCTGCCGAACCTGCCCTCCCCCCTCTGCCCCAGCGGCCGCAGCGAGGCCGACAACGTGGAGGTGAAGCGCTGGGGCACACCACGGCTTGCCGCCGAGGGCGAGGAGCTCCAGGAGCACTGGCAGATCGCCGAGCGACTCGGCATCGTCGACACCGAGCGCTCGGTGCGCATCGCCCAGAGCCGCTTCGTCACCCTGCTGGGCCAGGGCGCGCGGCTGGAGCGGGCCCTGATCAGCTTCATGCTCGATCGCCACGGCCAGCGGGGCTACACCGAGGTGCTGCCGCCGGTGCTGGTGAACACCGCCAGCCTCACCGGCTCCGGCCAGCTGCCCAAGTTCGCCGAGGAGAGCTTCCGCTGCGCCGACGACGACCTCTGGCTGACCCCCACCGCCGAGGTGCCGGTCACGTCCCTGCATCGCGGCGAGGTGCTGGGCGCCGAGCAGCTGCCGCTCAGGTACGCCGCCTACACCCCCTGCTTCCGGCGCGAGGCCGGCTCCTACGGCCGCGACACCCGCGGTCTGATCCGCCTGCACCAGTTCAACAAGGTGGAGCTGTACTGGTTCGTGGCCCCGGAGGAATCGGAGGCGGCCCACGAGCAGCTCACCCTCGATGCCGAGGCGATCCTGGAGGCCCTGGAGCTGCCCTACCGCCGCATCGAGCTGTGCACGGGCGATCTGGGGTTCTCCGCCGCCCGCACCTACGACCTGGAGGTGTGGCTGGCGGGCGCCGGCACCTACCGGGAGATCTCCAGCTGCAGCACCTGCGGCGACTTCCAGGCCCGGCGGGCCTCGATCCGCTTCCGGGACGGCAAGACCACCCGCCTGCTGCACACCCTCAACGGCAGCGGCCTGGCGGTGGGCCGCACCATGGCCGCCCTTCTGGAGGCGGGCCAGCAACCGGATGGCAGCGTCCGGCTGCCGGCGGCCCTGGTGCCTTACTTCGGGGCCGAGGCGATCAGCGCCGCTTCGGTTTAGGCAGGCCCCCCAGGCGCTGGAGGGTGGGCAGCCGATGCTCGCGAAAATCGGCGATGAGGGCCGCCAAGCGCGTCAGTTGCGCCTCAGGATCGCTGATCGGCTGCTTGTCCGGGGCCAGCAGGTGCACCCCCATCTGCTCCAGGCCCATCAGCACGCACGTGCTGAGCATCGGCTCTTCCAGCCCCTGAGCCATGGCCTTTTGAATCAGCACATCCACCAGGGTGACCGGCAGGGCCGTACCCACCTCGGGAAGCAGCAGGGAGCCGTAGGGTCGCCCCCCGGCGATCAGCTCCATCAGCACGCCGTTGCAGCGCTGGGCCTGGGCGTTCAGCTTGGCGGCTCCGGCCTGGCGGCTGCGGTCGAAGCCAATCCAGCCGGCATCGAGGAACAGGGCCAGGATCATCAGCAGCTCCACCGCCGACTGGCCACCGTGCTCCTGCAGTTCGGAGACCGTGCAGGGTCCTGCCGCCAGTCGTTCGACGATCGGGCCATAGACGGCCGGATCCCCCTGCACCTGGCCAAAGCTGGTGCTGAAGCTGAACGACGGCGGGCCATCGGCAGGGGCTGATGGCCGTTGCAGCGCCCGCAGGCCCAGGGCACCGATCCTCACCTCCGCATCCTGCAGCGTGAGGGGATCGAGCCCCTTGACGAAGACATCGCGGCGGAACGACTTGTGGGTGGCCAGATCGATCATGGTCTGGCGGATCAGGGGGTTGACCTCCGCGAAGATCGGCCCCTGCAGCGATGGGGCCAGCAGCTGATCAAAGGCCTCGGGCAGGGTGGCGGTGCCCAGCGGATGCAGCTTGTGGGCCTGGCAGCGCCGGTGGAGATCGGCCACGTAAACGGGCTGCCAGCCCTCGTTGGCGAACTCGCCGCAGAGGTAATCAAACTGCTCGGGATCAAGCCCGGCCAGATCCTCCTCCAGCTGGGGGATCGCATGCCGCAGGGCCGTGGGCTGCTCCGCCGTGCCGAGCAGGGCCTGCAGGCCGGCGATGGCGCGACGGAGGGGGGCCCGGGGATCGGCCGGATCCGAGCGGCTGCGCTCCAGGGCATAGAGCTGCTGGAAGGTGGTGCGCCCCAGCCAGCCGGGCTGGGTGTTGTAGGAGCAGTAGAAGAGCCCAGCGGGCCGCAGGGCGGCGGACGCCACGGCGAACAGCGCCTGCTGCACCGGCTCCCTCACCCAGGTGGCGATGCCGTGGGCGACGACGTAGTGGAAGCCACCACCAAAGGCCGGCCCAGGCCCCAGGGGGGAGGGATCCTCCGCCAGGGCCAGGAAATCCGCCTCCAGAAAACGGACGTTGGTCAGCGCCAGCCGGCGGCAGAGACCTTCGGCATGGCTGATGTGGTCGGGGTTGAAGTCAATGCCGAGGAAGGTGCCTTCCGGATGCAGCGCCGCCTGCAGACAGAGGCCGAAGCCCATGCCGCAGCCCAGCTCGAGATACTGGAAGGCCTGGCCCTCCACGGCGCGGGGTGGTGAATGCCCCTTGATCAGGGCGGCGAAGTCGAGCCAGCTGGGGGCCAACTCCCGGAAATAGCCACTGGTGTAGGTCGAGTGGGAGTAATAGCCGTGGTCCCAGCCCATGCAGGCGCCCTAGGAGAACATCCGGACGCCGGTGGAGAGGGTGATCGGTTCGAGGGGGGTGGTGCCGCCAGCATTGGGAACATCAAGGCTCATCTGGAGGTTCGCGGTGCGGCAGTCAGCGGAAACGCTGACCGTGAACGTGTTCACCCCATCGATCAGCACCGCATTGTTGTTGGCGGTGGTGGAATCAAGCTGACCATTGACGAGGATGCGGGGCCCATCGCGGCGCAGCTCCCTGCGTCCGGTGGTGGGGTTGTCAAACGTGTAGAAGCGAATCACCCTCGGGATCGGTGCCGCGTTGACGTTGGTGCTGAAGGGAACCAGCAGCCGCAGTTCATTGCCGGCGGTCGTGGCGCAGGGGGGGGTTGTGCAGGGCGAGGGGGTGGGCATCGGCGAGGTGGCCCAGTTGGTCGGGGCCGTAGCGGCGGCGGAGAAAGCGCAGGCCTCGCGTGATTCAACGGCCAGGAAGGAATTGATCTTGGCGATGTCCCGCTGCGCCTGGGTGTTCCAGGTCACCCGGCTGGTGGTAAGGACGTGGCTGACCGCCACATTGGCGATCGCGGCCAGGGCGATTCCCCCCACCACCACCCCGACCAGGAGCTCGACCAGGGTGAACCCTGCGGTCGTGATAGAGGATCGGCGCTGCATGGTCATGCCCGGTTGAACTGGTCGTCGGCGCAGGCGGTGGCGACGTTGCCGGTGGCGTTGTTGTTCCCCAGCCGGATCAGCCCCAGCAGGCCGGTGAGCTGAACGCAGCGCAGGGGAGCCTGGCCGTCGATGCTGATCCGCACCTGGATGTTGGTGGCCACCGCCGTCCCGACGCCATCGGTGGAGATCGCCCCGCGCGGGGTGAAGGTGATCGAGGTGGCCGACGCGCCCACGTTGTAGGTCGCATTACCCAGCACCGCGCCTGGCAACCGGAGAGTGCTTTCGGGTGCACAAGTGGCGGGGGCAACGGTGGCCAGGGTGGCCCCGGCGGCGCGATTGGCCCCTGTCGAAACGGTGACGGTGCAGTTGGTGCCGGTCTGGTCGGGGGTGCGGGCGATCACCTCCAGCCAGGAGGTGAGCTCCAGGGCGGCGGCATTCACGCGCTCCCGCCGCCACTGGCTCTGGTTGGCGGGCACCACCACGGCCGCCACCACCCCGAGCACCGCCACGGTGACCATGATCTCCATCGTCGAAAAGCCACGGAGTCCCCGACCGGGAGCCCGCAGCAGGGAGAGGGGCGCTGGGAGAGGAGCCATCATGTGCAGAAGTTGGCCATCGGCGGAACAATGCTGATCAGCCGCAGATCCCTGGTGGTGGGCACCGTCTCCCGATAGATCACGCGCAGCACCTTGTTCGGCTGGATGCTGACGACCCGGGTGATGTTCTGAGCGGCGAGGGGATTGGGCAGCGCGTTGACGGCCGTCAGCAGCGGCGTCATCACCGGCGAGGTGACGGTGTTATTCGCACAGAACTCGGTGACCGCATCCGGTTCGCGCGCCGATGAGGAAGGGGCGTTGGGAGCGGTGGTGGTGGTGTCGTCGCGGGTGGGAAAGAAGAAGGCCCCGTTGCGGGGGTTGTTGGTGGCGCAGGAAGAGGTGGCGGTGCCCGAATCGATCGAGGGGAAGGTGGCCAGCCCCGTGGCAGCGTTGATGGTGGCCACCAGGCAGGTGCCCGAGCAGCAGGTGAGACGATCGGCCACCCCACGCACCGTGGCGATGTCTGATTCGATGTCCTCGCTCACCTTGATCTGCAGCCGTGCATTCACGGAATTGCGGTTGATGCTGTCGATCAGCACGGACGTGCCTGCACTGATGATCACCAGCATCACCATCAGGATCACCGGTTCGACGATGGTGAACCCATTGGCGGCCGTGGCGCGAGGGCGTCTCACGGGCTGTAGGGGCGTGAGTTGGTGACGCTGCGGGCCACCCAGTCTTCGCCGACCCAGGGAACGAAGTTGATGTCATCCAGCAGGGAGCTGGCGGCGATCACCGCCCCCAGGTTGGAGGCCGAGGAGGGCGGCACCCGGATGTGCACATCGCCGCACGGCTTGAACGACTGGGTCCAGATCCGGCCGCTGAAGATCCAGCCGTCGTCGCTGTTGAAGATGGCCTGTTGGGCGGCGGAGGCATTGGGATACCCCTCACAGCCAAAGGTACGCATCTCGAAGTAGCCCACCGGCATGTAGAACCAAGCCCCGGCGATCCGGCCCGTGGCGGTGCTGCCGGAACCCACAGGCAAAATGCCGAAGCGCACCACCTGCAGCTGGCCGGAGTCGCGGCCGAAGAAGTTGAGGTTGTCCGGATCCCCCACCAGGGCAACCTCCGTTTCCGGCACAGGAGTGGTGCAGGTGTTGACGGGGCCTCCAGCGCACTTCACCAGTTCGATGGCAGCGGAAGCACCGATGGTGACCAGAGGGCTGTTGTTATTGGCGGGCTTAGCTGTGGTGTAGGAGGAGCCTCTGAGGTCATCCGTACGGTTGTAGTAGAAGGAGATCGGCCCGCCGCTTGCGTCCATGGTGACGAAGCCACCGGTGAGTCCACTGTCGACGGGATCAAGGTTGAAGATCGGGCCGAGGCAATGGAACCCTGGCGCCGCCGAGGCAGGAGAGGAGGCGGAGTATTCACACCAGTCGCTCAGACGAAGGTTGATGTCGTCAACCACATGAAACTCGCCTGTTGTCGTGGCGGATCCATTGATGATTCGTATACGCGTCGTCGCGCTCTGGTAATCGGCGAGGCTCACGACTCTGGTCACCTCACTGGTTTTAGCGCCACTATTGAGACCGGGGAACTTTGCTACGGTGACCCAATTGGTGCCGATGTTTGCGCTGGTTGTGTCGGGGGCCGTTGTACCGGTGCATTGCGTTGTCGCCGTACCCGCACTCGTACTCACCTGCACCCAGAGTTCATCCGTTGAATCGACGGCAGAACTTCCCGACTGCTTGAAAGAAAGGGTGGCTCGGCCAAGGTTGCCGCTGAGGTTGGCGGCACGGCAGATGCCATTCCGCTGTGCGGTCATCGTGCCGCTGGTGTCACCGATCCTTATGTATCCTTGGCCGCCAAAAGTGGAAACGAACTGAACATTTCCAGCGCCAGAATTGGTATCATTATTGTTATTTTCAAGTCCATACCACTGCCAGGTGCCTCCACTGCTGCCGAGACTGACCCAGTTCGGATGTGAGGTGGTATTTTTGTAGCCGGATCTGAATGCGGTGGTAGCAGTTGTCCCCGTCGTCATTCCGGCGAAGTCTTCCAAGTTATTCACCGTGCCGGCGTTTCCGCTGATCTTCGTCCAAGAGGCATTGGTGCACGGTGAGCCCGTGCCTCCAATCGAAGTGGGAGAGGAATTGCAGACCTCAATCTGTGGCGGGTTGGTGTCGTTCCGAGTGCGGAACCTGAACCGGAAGCCGCTACTCCCAGAGGGATTAAGAGTGGGATAGCGCTGACCCCCGTCGATGCTCGGATCCACCCGCTGGGCCGGCCCTCCACCGGAGGACCAGTTGAAGGCGTACTTCCCGGCCGTAACCTGGCTGCCGATCGGCGGCAACGTGATGGCCGAGGGAATGATCGGGATGCCGGAGATCGAGCGGCCCAGGATGTCGTCCTGGGTGCCGTAGAAGGCGCTCGGGGTGGCATTGGCCAGACCGATCCAGGTGGTGCCGCACCCTGGCGAACTGCCGAACCAGCGGGCCGGATCACAGACGTCGGGAATCGCGGTGGAGAACTTGTTCGGCACCACCCGGTTCGAGGCCCGGTCGAAGGCGTCGCCATCCTTGGCAACGATGCCGAGGACGTTGAGGATGTTGGTGACCTTAGTGGAGGACACCCGCTTGGTGAAGCGGTCGTTGGCAGCATTGCTCCACACCGTGCCGCCATTGAGGCCGGTGATCATGCCGAACTCCACCCCGCAGAAACGGCTTTCCCCGCCCAGCGACTGGGTGGGATCGGAGCCCTTGGAGGCGGCGAGGCCCCCGGAGCCCCCGGAGCCCAGGGAGGCACCACAGCACTTGGGAAGCACCTCGAATTCCCGTGTCACGGTGGCGGTGGATTCCACCACCCCATTACGGAGGACCTGGCCCTCAACGGTGAGGGTGATGAAGCCCTTGTTGAACCCCGGCAGCTTGGTGCTGGGGGTGTCGGGGGGATCCTGGAGGTTGATCAGGTCGCTGCTGAAGCTTCCTTTGGTGACGGCGGTGGACGAGCCGGCGGTCGTGGTCAGCGAGTCGCTGCGGCGGTCGGCGGAGCCGGGCTGGCCCGCCGCGAAGGTCACCGACTTGAGGGCGAAGCGACGGTTGCCGGTGTTGGCCACCAGGGTGTCGAGATTGCGGAACTGACCATCCCCGAGGCTGCGAGCCGTGGTGGTGGGAGCCCCTGGCGTCTTGTTGTCCTTGTCGCGGCAGGGACTGGTGAAATCGGCCGTGGACCACTGGTTCATCCGCTGACCGGACACCAGCATCTTGCGGTTCTCCACCTGGTTGAGGACCGCGATGACCTGGTCGGCACCGGCTTCAGCCACCGAAAGGGCGTCGCTGCGAGTGTCCTGCTTACGGCTGGCCAGGAGGTTGCTGGCGGTGAGGGTGGTCAGCCCGACCGTTCCCGCCACCAACGCCAGCAGAATGAGGATGCCCGCCAGCATCGAAAAGCCCGACTGGCCACGTCGCCCACCGGAGCGCGCAGAGAGCAGGTGCAGGAGGAGCTTGGGAGTCACGGCGCTTACAGGAGGCGGCCCGGTTAAGGATCAGTGTATGGACACGATCGCCCATAGACATCAACCTAGTCCTGCTGCCAGTTGCCGCCATGACGGCAGCGGTTCGGTTGCAGCGTTCTGGCGAGACTCAGCCTTCGAAGTTGCCCCGCACCTGCAGGGTCTGGTCGAAGTACTGGTCGAGCATGGTGCCGGGCAGCAGCGGGCCGTCGCTGAAGGCCAGGCCGACGAGGGTGTTGTAGCTGCGGCTGTTCACCCACTGGACCCGCGCCGGCAGGGAGACGCTCTGGTGCTTCTCGTAATCGCTGATGTCGAGCAGCACCTCCTCATCGGCCGTCACCTCGAGGGATCCCCGGCGCACCACGCAGGCGCCCGTGCGACTCACGTCCCCCACCGTCACGTAGACCGTGCGGCCCGTCGACAGCCGGATGCTGGCGGAGACACCACCGGGCAGGGCGTGGCGCAGGGAGGTGCGCAGTTCCTGAGGCTCTTCACCGGCTGGTTGCTCAGCGGCTGATTGCCCACTGGTCTGTTGCTCGGCCATGCAGGCAGACCCGCCCATCAACGAAACCATGCTATCGGTCCCCTCCGGCAGCGCCAGCGGCCCGGTGCCGGGTCGGTTCCCGCAGAATGGGGTCAATGGAGCCGGGAAACTGAATGGGTGTACTGACGGCGCTGGCGATCCTGGCGGGCCTGATCGTGGTGCATGAGGCCGGCCACTTCTTCGCCGCCACCTGGCAGGGCATCCGGGTCAGCGGCTTCTCGATCGGCTTCGGGCCCGCCCTGATCCAGCGGAAGCGTCGCGGTGTGCTGTTCGCCCTGCGGGCCATCCCCCTGGGCGGTTTCGTGGCCTTCCCCGACGACGAGGAGGACAGCACCATCGCCGCCGACGATCCCGACCTGATGGGCAACCGCCCCCTGCCCCAGCGGGCCCTGGTGATCGCCGCCGGCGTCATCGCCAACCTGCTGCTGGCCTGGAGCGTGCTGCTGGCCCAGGGCCTGGTGCTCGGCATCCCGTCGGGCTTCAGCGCCACCCCCGGTGTGGTGGTGGCCGCCGTCCAGCCCGGCCAGGCGGCCGCCGGCTCCGGCCTGCAGCCGGGCGATCGGATCGTGGCGGTCGACGGCACCCCCCTGGCCGGCGGCCAGGACGCGGTGATGGCCCTGGTGGAGCGCATCAAGGACGGCCCCGGCCGCACCCTGCGCCTGCAGGCCGACCGCAACGGCACCCTCCTGCGGCTGCCCCTCACCCCCACGGACAGCGGCGGCATCGGCCGCATCGGCGCCCAGCTGCAGCCCAACGGCACCGAGTCCTTCCGGCCGGCCACCAGCCCGCTGGAGCCGATCCTGCAGGCCAACCACGACTTCATCGTGCTGACCCGCCGCACCGTGGAGGGCTTCGGCACCCTGCTCACCCACTTCGGCGAAACCGCCCCCCAGGTCTCGGGGCCGGTGAAGATCGTCGAGATGGGGGCCTCCCTGGCCAGCCAGGGGGGCAGCAGCCTGTTCCTGTTCACCGCCCTGATCTCGATCAACCTGGCGGTGCTCAACGCCCTGCCCCTGCCCCTGCTCGACGGCGGCCAGTTCGCCCTGCTGCTGCTGGAGGGGGTGCGGGGCCGCCCCCTCTCCGACCGCTACCAGATGGCCTTCATGCAATCGGGCTTCGTCTTCCTGGTGGGCCTCTCCCTGGTGCTGATCGTCAAGGACACCAGCCAGCTGCCCGCCATCCAGCAGCTGCTCAGCCGCTGAGGTGCCCCGCTTCCCCAGCCCCCGCACCCGGGCGCCGCTGATCCTCGAGCGCCTCGGCGTCCTCTACCCGGAGGCCACCTGCTCCCTCGACTGGCGCACCCCCTGGGAGCTGCTGGTGGCCACCATGCTCTCGGCCCAGTGCACCGACGAACGGGTCAACAAGGTGACCCCGGCCCTGTTCGAGCGCTTCCCCGATGCCGCCGCCGCCGCCGCCGTCGAGAGCGACGCGGTGGAACCCTATGTGCAGTCGACCGGCTTCTACCGCAACAAGGCGAAGCACATCGTGGCCGCCTCCCGCCTGCTGATGGAACGCCACGGCGGGGCCGTGCCGGCCTCGATGGAGGAGCTGCTTCCCCTGCCGGGGGTGGCCCGCAAGACCGCCAACGTGGTGCTGGCCCACGCCTTCGGCATCAACGCCGGCGTCACCGTCGACACCCACGTGAAGCGGCTGGCCAACCGCCTGCGCCTCACCCGCCACAGCGACCCGAAGAAGATCGAACCCGATCTGATGAAGCTGGTGCCGCGGCCGGAGTGGGAGACCCTCTCGATCCGGCTGATCTTCCACGGCCGGGCGGTCTGCGTGGCCCGCAAGCCCCGCTGCGCCGGCTGCGGCCTGGCCGATCTCTGCCCCAGCCATCCCGGCCCCTGAGCCCGGTGGGCCGGACCGAAGAGGGCGGGCCAGACGGTACGATGGCGGGCTGAAGTTTCCCCCTCCTCCGGCCGCATGGCGAAGAAGTCGATGATCGCGCGTGACGTGAAGCGCCGCAAGATCGTGGAGCGCTTCGCGGCGCGCCGTGCCGCCCTCAAGGAGGCCTTCGATGCGGCCGGCGATCCGATGGAGCGGCTGGAGATCCACCGCAAGCTGCAGTCGCTGCCCCGCAACAGCGCCCCCAACCGCATCCGCAACCGCTGCTGGGCCACCGGCAAGCCCCGCGGCTACTACCGCGATTTCGGCCTCTGCCGCAACCAGCTGCGCGAGCGGGCCCACAAGGGCGAGCTCCCCGGCGTGGTCAAATCCAGCTGGTGAGCAGCGGGCTTCGGCCCTGCCACCGCAACGGCTTTCCGTCGCAGCAGGCGCCCCGAGAGGGCGCCTTCTTCATGGCCTGGAACGGCGGATGCGAGAATGGTCGGCGACAACAAAACGGACATAACGCCCAGTGCAAGGACACACTCAGTCGATCTCCTTCGATGGTCGGGAGATCCGGCTGACCAGCGGCCGATTTGCGCCCCAGGCCGGGGGCTCGGTGATGGTGGAATGCGGTGATACGGCAATTCTGGTCACCGCCACCCGCTCGAAAGGCCGGGAGGGCATCGATTTCCTCCCCCTGATCTGCGACTACGAAGAACGCCTCTACGCCGCCGGCCGCATCCCCGGCAGCTTCATGCGCCGGGAGGCGCGCCCCCCCGAACGGGCCACCCTCACCTGCCGCCTGATCGACCGGCCGATGCGGCCCCTGTTCCCGGGCTGGCTGCGGGACGACCTGCAGATCGTCGCCACCTGCATGTCGCTCGATGAGCGGGTTCCCCCCGACGTGCTCGCCGTCACCGGCGCCTCGATGGCCACCCTGCTGGCGAAGATCCCCTTCATGGGCCCGATGGCCGCCGTGCGCGTCGGCCTGCTGGGCGACGACTTCGTCCTCAACCCCAGCTTCCGCGAGATCGAGCGCAGCGAGCTCGACCTGGTGGTGGCCGGCACCCCCTCCGGCGTGGTGATGGTGGAGGCGGGTGCCAACCAGCTGCCCGAGCAGGACGTGATCGAGGCCATCGACTTCGGCTACGAGGCCGTCGGTGAGCTGATCCGCGCCCAGCTGGCCCTGCTCAAGGAGCTCGGCATCGAGCAGGTGCTGCCCGAGGAGCGCAGCGAAGACCCCGCCCTCCCCTCCTTCCTGGAGAAGGAATGCGCCAAGGGCATCGGTGAGGTGCTCAAGCACTTCGAGCAGACCAAGTCCGAGCGGGACGAGAAGCTCGATGCCATCAAGGCCGAGGTGGCCGAGAAGATCGCCTCCCTCGACGGCGAGGATCCGATCAAGGTGGCCGTGAGCAGCAACGGCAAGCTGCTGGGCAACACCTACAAGAGCCTCACGAAGAAGCTGATGCGCCAGCAGATCCTCGTCGAGGGCAAGCGGGTGGATGGCCGCAGCCTCGACGAGGTGCGCCCCATCCAGGCCGCCGCCGGCGTGCTGCCCAAGCGCGTCCACGGCTCGGGCCTGTTCCAGCGCGGGCTGACCCAGGTGCTCTCCTGCGCCACCCTCGGCACCCCGAGCGACGCCCAGGAGATGGACGACCTCAACCCCAACAGCGAGAAGACCTACCTCCACCACTACAACTTCCCCCCCTACTCGGTCGGTGAGACCCGGCCGATGCGTTCCCCCGGTCGCCGCGAGATCGGCCACGGCGCCCTGGCCGAGCGGGCCCTGATCCCCGTGCTGCCCTCCAAGGAGAGCTTCCCCTACGTGCTGCGGGTCGTGTCGGAGTGCCTCAGCTCCAACGGCTCCACCTCGATGGGCTCGGTGTGCGGCAGCACCCTGGCCCTGATGGACGCCGGCGTCCCCCTGGCGGCCCCGGTGAGCGGCGCGGCCATGGGCCTGATCAAGGAGGGGGAGGAGGTGCGCATCCTCACCGACATCCAGGGCATCGAGGACTTCCTCGGCGACATGGACTTCAAGGTGGCCGGCACCGAGAAGGGCATCACCGCCCTGCAGATGGACATGAAGATCACCGGCCTGGCGGTGAAAACGATCGCCGAAGCGATCAACCAGGCCCGCCCGGCCCGGCTGCACATCCTCGGCAAGATGCTCGAGGCCATCGACAAGCCCCGCGACGTCCTCTCCCCCCACGCCCCGCGCCTGCTCAGCTTCCGCATCGATCCGGAACTGATCGGCACCGTGATCGGCCCCGGCGGCCGCACCATCAAGGGCATCACCGAGCGCACCAACACCAAGATCGACATCGAGGACGGCGGCATCGTCACGATCGCCAGCCATGACGGCGCCGCCGCCGAAGAGGCCCAGCGCATCATCGAGGGCCTCACCCGTCGCGTCAGCGAAGGGGAGGTGTTCAACGGTTCGGTCACCCGGGTGATCCCGATCGGCGCCTTCGTGGAGATCCTGCCCGGCAAGGAGGGAATGATCCACATCTCCCAGCTCTCCGAAGCACGGGTGGAAAAGGTGGAGGACGTGGTCAACGTCGGCGACCAGGTGACGGTGCGGGTGCGGGAGATCGACAACCGCGGCCGCATCAACCTCACCCTGCGGGGCGTCCCCCAGCAGGAGCCGGCGGCGGTCTGACCGCCACGGGGGCCTGGCCCTACGGCCGGGCCCCCAGCCCTAAACTGGTTGGCAACTGGTTGGAATCGGGCGATGAAGACAGTCGGGGCCTTCGAGGCCAAGACCCACCTCTCCAGCCTGCTGGAGGAGGTGGCCGGTGGCGAGGAGATCCTGATCACCCGCCACGGCAATCCCCTGGCGCGGCTGGTTCCGGTCAACGCCCATGGCCGCGAGCGCCGCATCGAGGCCATCGAGCGTCTGCGCAGCTTCGCCACCGGCCGGCGCCTCAACGGCCCCTCGATTCAGGAGTTGCGGGACGAAGGCCGCCGGTGCTGAGCTTCGTCGCCGACGTTTCCGCGGTCTGCGCCTGGTGTTTCGAGGACGAGCGCTCCGCGGCCTCAGAGGCGCTCCTGGCGCGGTTGCCGGCGTCCGAACTCTGTGTGCCGGCGCTGTTTCTCTGGGAGCTGGCCAATGTGCTGCAGATGGCCGAACGACGCGGCCGGATCAGCGCAGCGGATCGGAGCCAGTTCCTCACCCTTGTGGTTCAGCTCGATCTGGCCATCGATCCCGCCGACCCGGCCGTCGTCTGGCATGACGTCCTGAGCCTGGCGGCCCAGCACCGTCTCACCAGCTACGACGCCGCCTATCTGGAACTGGCGATGCGCGCAGGTCTCCCCCTCGCCAGCCGCGACAACGCGCTCATCGGGGCCGCCAGGGCCTGCGGGCTGGAGCTGCTTGCCTGCTGAATCGGCTGGTTCCCGTTCAGACGGGGAAACCCGGATCGATCAGCGCCATCGCCGCCGCCGCCCGGCGGCAGAGATCGGCATGGGCCGGGCCGTGGCTGGCGATCAGGCAGCCCGCCTGGCGCACATCGCCGCTGTTGTAGGTGAGGGGCCGGCCATCGGCATGGCTGAAGGCGCCGCCGGCGGCAACCAGCACCGCCTCCGGGGCGGCCATGTCCCAGTCCTTGGGGGCACTGCGGCCCGACAGGGAGATGTAGAGGTCGGCCTCCCCGCGCAGGATCGTGGCCACCTTGCCGCCGACGCTGCCGATCGCCGTGCTGCGGGCCGGCCGCAGCTCGGCCAGCAGCTGCTCCAGCCGGTCGTCGCGGTGGTTGCGGCTGGCCACCAGCACCAGCTCCTCGCCGCGGCCGCTGAGGGTGGCCGGGGTGCGCTCACCGGCCCGGTTCTCGCGCCAGGCCTCGCCCGCCGTGCCGGCCTCGCCCGCCCCCACCAGCCCGAACCAGAGCTCCTCCGGCTCCGGCAGCAGCACCACCCCCAGCACCGGCCGCTGGCCATGCACCAAGGCCAGGTGGACGGCGTACTCGCCGGTGCCCTGCAGGAAGTCCTTGGTGCCATCGAGGGGATCGAGGATCCACAGCCACGCGGCCTCCAGGGGCTGGCCCGGCACCAGCACCTCAGCGGCGGTCTCCTCGCTCAGCAGCGTCCAGCCGGCGGCCGGGAACGCCGCCGCCAGGCCGTCCAGCAGCCAGCGGTTCACCGCCAGATCCGCCGCCGAAACGGGCCCCTCGCCGCCGTGGTCGACGCTCATGGCCGGCGGGAAGCCGTAGGGGGGCTGCTCGCCGCGGGCGTAGGCCCGCAGGATGTCGGCCGCCCCCCAGGCCAGCCGGCGCAGCTCCGCCAGCAGGGGCTCACGGCCGATGCCGTCGGGCAGGGCGAAGGAAGACGGCATCATGGGGACCGGAAACCGGCTTTGTGCAGGCCCCGGTGCAGGAGCACGAACCCGCCGCCGGCGTCCTCTATCTGGTGGCCCCCCCCACCGGCACCCTCGACGCCCTCCCCCCCCGGGCCCGGCGGGTGCTGGCGGGGGCCGACCGGGTCGCCTGCGAGGACACCCGCCGCAGCGGCCTGCTGCTGCACCACCTCGGCATCCGGGCGCCCCTGCTGAGCTTCCACCAGCACAACCAGACGGCCCGCATTCCCCAGCTGCTGGCGGCCCTGGAGGCGGGCGAGGCGATCGCCGTGATCAGTGATGCCGGCCTGCCGGGGGTGTCGGACCCCGGCCAGGAGCTGGCGGCCGCCGCCCGCGCCGCCGGCCGCCAGGTGATCTGCGTGCCCGGCCCCAGCGCCGTCACCACCGCCCTGGTGAGCAGCGGCCTGCCCATGGGCCGCTTCTGCTTCGAGGGCTTCCTGCCGCCGAAGGGCGGCCCCCGGCGCCAGCGGCTGGAGGCCCTGGCCGGCGAGGAGCGCACCCTCGTGCTGTTCGAAGCACCCCACCGGCTGCTGGCCCTGCTCGAAGACCTGCTGGCGGTGCTCGGCGACCGGCCCCTGCAGGTGGCGCGGGAGCTCACCAAGCGCCACGAGGAGCAGGTGGGCCCCACGGTGGCGGCGGCGCTGGAGCATTTCCGCCGCACCCCGCCTCAGGGGGAGTGCACCCTGGTGCTGGGCGGTGCCCCGCCGGCGGCGGCCCCCGTCTGGGACGAGGCCGATCTGCGCCGCGCCCTCGATGCGCTGGTGGCGGGGGGCCTCAGCAACCGGGAGGCCGCCCGCACCCTGGCCGAGCGCAGCGGCCACAGCCGCCGCGACCTCTATGCCCTGCTGCACCGCGAGCCGTCAGACTGAGGCAGCTGGTCCTGCAACGCCCCGATGCTTCTGCGCCTGCGCCTCCTGTGCGGCAGCCTGCTGGGCGGCACCCTGCTGCTGACCCTGCTCTGCCTCGGCGCCCAGAACCTGGAGGTGCGGCCCCAGCTGCGCTTCGGCTTCGCCCGCAGCGCCCCGCTGCCGGCCGGCTTCATCGTGGGGGTGGCCCTGGTGCTGGGGGTGATCAGCGGCGGTGCCAGCGCGGCCCTGCTGCTGCCCGGCAGCTCCCCGGGCGACGAGGGCTGAGACCTCAGCTGCCGGGCAGGGCGTAGAGGGCACCCTCGATCACCACCCGGCTGATGCCCTGGGCCAGCAGGTAGGGGGCGGTGAGCTCGAACACCTTGAGGTCGGGCAGCTTGATCACCCGCTGGGTGCGGCCGCACTGGCGCTTGGCCTGGCGGGGATTGAGGAACACCACCAGCGCCTGGCGCTCCAGCTCGGCGGCCGGCAGCCGGCCCAGTTCGGGGAACTCGCTCAGGGGCCGGGCCTGCAGTTCCACGGTCTTGTCGACCAGCATGTAGGCGCTGGAGGGCAGGGCGGCGCTGGCCAGGGGCTGGAGCCGCCCGTCGGCGGCCGCCGGGGCGCCGTCGTCGAGCAGCACCACGGGGATCGGCTGGAACGGATTGATCGCCCCGTCGGTGCCGTCATCGGAGCCCTCGTCGTCGCCGTCGTCGCTGGTGAGCAGGTCGTCGTCATCGGCGCCGAAATCGTCGGCATCCTCGATGGCCAGCACCGCAGGGCCGTCCTCCGCCACCACCTCGCTCCGCGCCGGGGACGGCACCGACAGACGGCGGGGCGGTGCAGGGATGACCCTGCGAGCGGTGGTGGTCGGCTCGGGGACGGCCTCGGACTCCGACAGCGCCTCCGGCCGGGGATCCGGCTCAGCCGGCGCCTCAGGCCCGGGGGCGGGCTCGGGCTCCGGTTCGGGGGTGGGGATGGCGAGGGCCGTCTGCAGGGCTTCCGGGGCAGCGGCCGGCTCGGCATCGCCGGTCGTCGTCCGGCTGCGGCGGCGGGAGCGCTCCGCCTTGAGGCGTTCGTACTCCTCTTCGCCGAGCTCCGTGCGAACGACGCGGATGACCGTGTTGGCGCTGCAGCCGTAGCTGTCCGCGAGCTGCTGGCTGCTGGAGCCCTCCCGGAATCGCCCAACCAGCTCGGTTTTCTGGCTGTCGCTGAGCCGGGTGGCGGCCATGGAACGGTTCAAGCGCGGTCGTCCACTGTAGGGGGGGCTACCGGAGTGGCCTGGCCGCCGAACGCTGGCACAATGCGCTCCGTGCTCCCTTAGCTCAGCTGGATAGAGCAGCTGCCTTCTAAGCAGCCGGTCGATGGTTCGAATCCATCAGGGGGCGTTGGCAGAAACGGCCGGGGATTTGCGCGCCGAAGCCCGACCAACCCATGTAGAGTCGTGTATCTACATCCCGCCGGCACCGGCCGTGCTGGAAGCCTTGTCACCATCCCAGCCCAGTCAACGAGCCGAGGAACCTGGCCGGCGCGTCCAGCAGGCGATCCGTCGCTGGGGCAACAGCCTGGCTGTCCGGATCCCCGCCGAGTGCCTGCGTCAGGCCGGCCTGCGGGAAGGTGACCCGATCGAGATCGTCGTCGGAGCCGACGGCCGACTGAGCCTGGAGCCCCTGCAACGGCTGGACCGCCGCGCGCTGGCCGCCGACCTGCGCCAGCTGCAGGCCACCATGCCGATCACCCCTTCGGTGATCGAAGCGTGCCAGGACCAGGAGCGCTGGTGAGGTCGCCTCAGCCGTGATCTACCTGGACACCAGCGTCGTGGTTGCCCTGCTGACCCCGGAAGCGTCCAGCCCGGGGGCATTGGAATGGCTGGAGCAGTGCCGCGACACCCTGATCAGCAGCGACTGGCTGATCACCGAAACCCACAGCGCCCTCGGCCTCAAGCAGCGCCACCACGGGCTCAGCCCGGAAGCCCGCAGAACCGCCGGAGAGCATTTTGAACGTCTGTTGCAGGGCGGGGTGGAAATGCGCGCCCTCGATCGGGACCGATTCCGCCAGGCCGCTGAGCTGCTGCAGGATCCGGCGCTCGGCTTGCGCACCGGTGATGCCCTGCACCTGGCGGTGGCCCTCCATAGCCGCTGCTCCCATCTGGCCAGCTTCGACGGGCGGATGCGGCAGGCCGCCGCCGCCCTGGGCCTGGCTCCAGCGTTGGACTAGCGCCGCACCGGCACCACCTGCAGACCGATCACCACCACCAGGCCTGCAAGCCACCAGCCTTGACCCATCACGCTCCTCCGCGCAGGAACCTGACGAGAAATGATCAGAGGGCCAGAAGGTCCGCCGCATGGGTTGGCTAGTGGTCAGGGGCTGCGGCGGCGGCGATTCGGGCGGCGTCCGCGCAGGATCTCCAGCCTCCTGATGAGCTGCTCCAGGATGGTGAGGGAATGGCCTGGTCGCCGGGCTCCGGCGGCGAAGGCCGTGGCGAAGCCCACCGATGCGACCGTTACCTTCACCATCCCCTGGCCGAGTGACCAGACGTCGGCGGGGGCAGGACCGCCAATCCGGCTGGAGGCCCGTGTCTCCGACTTCTGGAGTTCGTCAAGCAGGTTGCGCTTCAGTTCGCCCAGGGGGAGGTTGAGGGCCGCCGCTGGGAGCTGGGGGCGGGCACCCTGCAGGCGGGAGAAACGGGCCTGAAGGTCTGCCGGACTGGTGGCCGCTTCGATGGCCTCGCGCACCCGGGTGACCCGTTCATCAAGCGCGTTGCGCTGCAGCGCCTGGCTGCCCCTGGCCTGGGAAAGGATCCGCCAGGTGGCAACCCCCTGCAGGGGCACAAGGAGCAGAAAGGCGAACGCCACAACGATGGCCCAGTGGCGAACGGCAACCAGCCGTGCCCGTAGCAAGCCATTGGCGGGCTCGAAGAAGACCGCCAGGTGCAGCAGCAGAAATCCAAGCAAGGCCAGGATAGAGGTGTTGGTCATGCGGTTGGTGAACCGCAGTTGCCAGGCCGGATTGAGCAGCTGTGGCGGCAGGGAATCGATCAGAACGAAGGCCAGAAAGATCAGCAACAGAGCTCCGCTGCTCCAGGCGAGCAGCCGACTGAGGCTGGCGATGGACTCCTCTCGAGTGGTTTCGGAAACGGGCATGTGTTGAAGCTGCCGACGGCGATGGGGAGCCAGAGGCATTCGTCCATTAGCTCAGAATCTGTCTCCGACCGAGGTCAGTGGCTCCAGGCCTACAAGAACGCGGCATGACCGCACAGCTGGACATCCGCAGAAGCGGAGATGGACGGCCAAGAGGATGGTCTGAGGAAAGTCCTTGCTCAGCCTCGTGCCACCGACATGGAATCAACTGGCGATCAGTTTCTTGCGGTTGGCTTCATTCCAATCCGCCGTCGCAGGCGACGACTCCAAACCAAGGCCATGCCTGCACCCGCCAAGGGGAGTGGCCCCGGGACGCTCGTCACTGTTTCACCAGCCAGGGGTGGGGTGCTCAACGGATCGGTGCGAACAAGGGAGGCCTGTTCATAGGCATAGGCATAACCCAGCAGCTTGTCTTCCTCATAGGCTTTGGCCAAGAAAGAAATGCCGAGGGGGTTGAGATTGTTCAGGCTCTGGTATCCCGCCGGCACAATGACGGTTGGATAGCCTGCTCTGGCACCGATACCAGCTCCTGATGCACCGCTGAACAAGACAGCATCCAACCCATTATCGGCCATGAATTTGTCGATACCCAGGGTACGGGAGTTAAGAATATCGAGCGCTCTGTCCTGAAGATACTTCAACGTATCCGCACTGGTTGGCGAGAGATCAATCAGGCGAGACGCCGCGATGCGAGTCTGGCCATACTTGAACGCACCAGTGGCAGGATCCGGGTCGTTAGCGATGTAGTCGTTGATAAAGTCGTAGACGTCATCAATGGATTGGATCGTTGCACTGGAGCCTAGGGTCTCAAGGTAGAGGTTGAGATCACGCTTGAATTCGTAAGTCAGGACGGACGAACTATTATTGGGTGGGGTGAACGCAATCTCTGTGACGGTGGCGCCAAGCGAGCGAATGGTATCAATCGCCTTGTTAAAAATGGAAAGCTGCTCTGCGCCGCTGGCCGTGTTCGCATTGGGCTTGGTGTAATACCCAAGCTTGGCCCCTTGCAAGGCATCGAGCTGGAGATAGGGGGTGTAATCGGTCTTTGCCCTGCCGATGCTTTCTGCAGTAAGCGGGTCCTTGGGGTCGTAGCCGGTCAACGCCCCCAGGAGAATGGCCGCATCGGTGACAGAACGGGCCATGGGCCCTGCAGTGTCCTGGCTTGCGGCGATGGGGATGATGCCATCCCGGCTCCAAAGCCCAACTGTGGGTTTAATCCCCACCAAAGAATTCTGGTTGGAGGGACTCAGGATGGACCCTGATGTTTCGGTACCAATCGCAATTGTGGCCAGATTGGCCGCCATGGCTGCTCCTGAACCAGCGCTGGAGCCACCCGGGGACAAGAGCGGCCGCCCATCACCACCAGGGAGCGGCACGGGATTATAGGGATTGAGCGTGTATCCATTCAACGAGTTATAACCCGCAGGCATGCCGTTGGTCAGAAAGTTGGCAAATTCCGTGGGGGACGTCTTGCCGAGAATGATGGCTCCTGAATCAATCAATTTCTGAGTGATCGTGGCATTGTCAGGTGGCAAGGAATCCTTGAGGCCGAGAAAGCCTGCCGTGTTAGGGAGAAAGCTTGTATCAATGTTGTCTTTCAACAAGACTGGAATTCCATGCAGGAGACTGCGGGCGCCAGTGGTCGCCCGCTCGGCGTCAAGGGCCGCCGCCTGGGCAAGGGCGTTGGGGTTCAAGGATATGATTGAGTTCAGGTTAAGACCAGAAGGAAGGTCGTACGCAGTAATCCTGTCGAGGTATAGCTGTACTAACTTCTGGGCATTGATCAACCCACTATTGAAAGCCGCATTGATATTGGAGATCGTGGCCTCCTGGAGGGTAAAACTGGCGGCGACCGATGGCCGGGCAAGCTCCGTGGCGGCAAGGGTTGCCGCAAACGTAGCCATGGCTACTTGGCGAAAAACTGGACGAATCACAGCAGAACTTAAGGCAACTTTTATTGATTAGATCTTGAGCACCAGTGGCTCGCCGTAACAACAGCGACCAAAGGTGCTTCCTTTTGATAGCAACAGCGACAAATTCAGCATCCCATGGATGCAGATCACTCCGCAGGGGGAATGCCATGCGCTTCTGTGGCGATTGCCCATCGCTCAGCCCCGCCCACGTCGCGGGTCCATGCTGATCCGCACACATCCATGTGGCGGCCATCCATCCAGGCGAGAGCCGTGAGATGGCTGGGGCCACGCTTATCCGCCAGGACAACCCTCAGCAGAAGCTGCTGTTTCGAACGCTACCGAAAGACTGGCCGCCCTGGGAACACCTGGCCCATTCCTTTCCGCTTCTGGCGGAGAGTCGGGGCCTTGGGCCAGCGTTCATTCCACTCCAAGGATCCTTGTGGGGAAATGTCGTTGGAGCCAAGGTCGCGCCAGGCCTGATGGCACCGCTGCCGTGGGGTGGAATGGGACCGGCAGGGCCCCGGACATCGTCCATCCAGGGCGGAAGGGACAGGGATGGGATTCCTTGCATTCGCCTCTAGGCGCCGGCAGCCCTTCAGCTGTAGGTTTCAGCTGAGTTCTGTCGCCCTGAGGCGATCCAGGGCCGTGAGTAGGGAAAGATTCATCAGGCAGGGAAAGCGCTGCGACGGTTCACTTGGACCTAGGTGGCGCCTGCTGCGGCCGAGCCCGGCCCACCTGATCACCGGCCTTCAGCGCCGCACCGGCACCACCTGCATGCCGATCGGCGCCAGGGCGATCAGGGCCAGCTTGATGTGCTGGATGCCGAAGGGGATGCCCACGATCGTCACGAAACAGGCCACCGCGGCGCTGAGGTGGCCGATCGCCAACCACCAGCCGGCCAGCAGGAACCAGATCACGTTGCCGACCAGCCCCAGGGGGCTGGTGCCGAAATCCATCCGGCCGGTGAGCTCGCGGCGGCTGACGGCCTCGTAGCCGAATGGCCAGAAGGAGAAATTGCCGATCACGAAGCAGGCCCGGGCCCAGGGGATCCCCACGATCGTGATCGCCGCCACCAGGCCGGCCAGCCACCAGCCCAGGCCCATCACGAAGCCCCCGAGCAGGAACCAGAGGACGTTGAGGAGGAAGCGCAGCATGGGGAGGGCCGGTGCCGGCCTCCAGCATGACGCCGTTCGGGCCTTCAGCCGCAGGGTTCGGCCGGGGCGGTGCAGCTGGCGGCCAGGGCGGCAAGCCAGGCCCGCAGGCGCTCCAGGGCTTCCGGCTGCAGGCGGTAGTACACCCAGCGGCCACTCTGGCGGTCGGCCAGCAGACCTGTTTCCTTCAGCACCTTGAGGTGGAACGACAGCTTCGACTGGGCCAGGCCCAGGTCGGTGGTGAGGTCGCAGACGCAGCGCTCGCCGCTGCCCAGGGCCTCGATCACCTGCAGGCGGATCGGATCGGCCAGGGCCCGCAGCAGCAGGCGCGCCTCCTCGGCCTCCAGGGGCGCCGAAGCGTCGGCGATCGGCGGAGAAGCGATGGTCCTTAACCCGGCCATAAATCAATCAATTTTGGTTGATGCGAGGGTGGAGCCAGTCGGGGCAAGGGCTGTGAGGATCGGCATCAACGGGTTTGGGCGGATCGGTCGCCTGGTGTTCCGGGCCCTCTGGGGGCGGCCGGGCCTGGAGCTGGTTCACGTTAATGACAGCGCCGGGGACGCCGCCGCCGCCGCCCATCTGCTCGAATTCGACTCGGTGCACGGCCGCTGGAACCGGGCGGTGGCGGCCGAGGCCGACGGCGGGGGGTTCACGGTCGAGGGGAGCCGGGTGGGCTGGTCGCGGGGGAGCGATCCGGCCCTGGTGCCCTGGCAGGCGGCGGGGGTGGAGCTGGTGCTCGAGTGCAGCGGCAAGGTCAAGACCCCCGAAACCCTCGCCCCCTCCCTGCACCAGGGCGGCGTGAAGCGGGTGATCGTGGCCTGCCCCGTGAAGGGCGAGCTGGACGGGGTGGAGATCCCCAACATCGTCTTCGGCATCAACCACGGCACCTACGTGCCGGACCGGCACCGGATCCTCACCGCCGCCTCCTGCACCACCAACTGCCTGGCGCCGGTGGTGAAGGTGGTGCACGAGAGCTTCGGCATCCGCCATGGCTCGATCACCACCCTGCACAACGTCACCAACACCCAGGTGGTGATCGACGGCTTCAAGAGCGATCTGCGCCGGGCCCGCTCCTGCTCCCAGAGCCTGATTCCCACCACCACCGGCTCGGCCAGGGCGATCGGCCTGATCTTCCCTGAGCTGCAGGGCAAGCTCAACGGCCACGCCGTGCGGGTGCCCCTGCTCAATGCCTCGCTCACCGATGCGGTGTTCGAACTCGAGCGCCCGGTGACGGTGGAGGAGGTGAACGGCGCCTTCGCGGCGGCGGCGGCGGGGCCCCTGCTGGGCATCCTGGGCTACGAGGAGCGGCCGCTGGTGTCGGTCGACTATCTCAACGACAGCCGCAGTTCGATCGTCGATGCCCTCTCGACGATGGTGACGGGCGGCACCCTGCTGAAGGTGTACGCCTGGTACGACAACGAGTGGGGCTACAGCTGCCGGATGGCGGATCTGGCCTGCCATGTGGCGGCCCTGGATGCCGCCCGGGCGGAGTGAGCGGCCGATGCATCCGCCCTTCTCCGGCCGGCCGCTCACGGCCCTGCAGCAGTACGCCATCGTCACGGCCAACTACTGGTGTTTCACCCTCACCGACGGCGCCCTGCGGATGCTGGTGGTGTTCCACTTCCGATCGCTGGGCTACAGCACCCTGGAGATCGCCTTTCTGTTCCTCTTCTACGAGTTCTTCGGCATCATCACCAACCTCTGCGGCGGCTGGCTGGGGGCCCGCTTCGGCCTGCGCCTCACCCTCTGGACCGGCACCCTGATGCAGGTGGCGGCCCTGCTGATGCTGGTGCCCGTCGCTGACAGCTGGCCGAAATGGTGGAGCGTGGCCTACGTGATGGTGGCCCAGGCCCTCAGCGGCATCGCCAAGGATCTCAACAAGATGAGCGCCAAAAGTGCCATCAAGTCGGTGGTTCCGGAAACCCCCGACGACCACGACAAGGGCGAGAGCCAGCTGTTCCAGTGGGTGGCGATTCTCACCGGCTCCAAGAACGCCCTCAAGGGGGTGGGATTCTTCCTCGGCGGCCTGCTGCTGGCCACGATCGGCTTCAACGCCGCCGTCGGCGCCATGGCCGCCGGCCTGTTCCTGGCCTTCCTGTTCACCCTGGTGCTGCCCGGGGAGATCGGCCGCATGAAACAGAAGCCCGCCTTCACCTCCCTGTTCTCCAAGTCCCCCGGCATCAATCGCATCTCCCTGGCCCGGTTCTTCCTCTTCGGTGCCAGGGATGTCTGGTTCGTGGTGGCCCTGCCGGTGTTCCTGCAGACCAGCCTCGGCTGGCGCTACTGGGAGGTGGGCGGCTTCATGGGGCTGTGGGTGATCGGCTACGGCCTCGTGCAGGGATCGGCCCCGGCCCTGCGGCGCCGCTGGGGCCAGACCGCGCCGCCGGGCGTCTCCGCCGTGACCTTCTGGAGCGGACTGCTCACCGCCATTCCGGCCCTGATCGCCATCGCGCTCTGGCGCGAGGTGGGGAATCCCGGTGTGGCCGTGGTGGTGGGACTGGCGGCCTTCGGGGTGGTGTTCGCCATGAATTCCTCGATCCACAGCTACATGATCCTGGCCTACACCGATGCCGAATCGGTGAGCCTGAACGTGGGCTTCTATTACATGGCCAACGCCGGTGGCCGCCTCCTCGGCACCGTGCTCTCGGGCGCCCTGTTCCTGGTGGGCGGCCTGCAGGCCTGCCTGTGGAGCTCGGCCCTGCTGGTGGGGCTCGCCTGGCTGGTGAGCACCCGGCTACCGGCACCGCCGCGGCAGGCCCAGCCCCGCCCCCTGGCCATCGGCTGAGCGCTGGCCCTCTGCTGAGCGCTGACCCCAGAGCGCCGCCCCCGCCGGCGGGTCTGTTGTCGCCATGCTGGACACCCCTTCCCCACGTGCCATGCCCTTGAGCGCCCCGCCCCGTCAGAGGTTGCTGGAGGTGAACGGCGGCTGCTGGGAGGGCCTGTTCCACCGGCTCGGACCCGATGGCCGCGAGATCGAGCGCTTCCCCACCCGCCTGCGGGTGAGCGACGAGGACGGCACCATCGAGGCGGCCCTCACCTACCTCAACTCCGGCCGCACCGTGCCGATGCGCTTCCGGGAGCCGCCGGCAGCGATGCAGATCAGCGCCGCCGGCCACTGGAGCCTGGGCATGGACCGGATGGGCCCCTGGCCCTGGATCGCCGAACTCTGCGTCGTCCAGGGCGAGCGGCGCCGGCGCGTGGTGCTGCGCCATGGCGTCGAGCGGCTGGAGAGCTTCACCTATGCCAGGGAATGGCGGCCCGGCCTCTCCGACGGCGGCCCCGCCACGCCGCTGGTCGCCGTCATCGAGAGCATCGCCCCAGGGGAGGCCGGCGGCAGCCGCTGGCGCCTGGACGACGACGTCGAGGTGATCATCGCCCCTGGGCCCGGCCAAGCGGGGCCCGTGCGGGTGGCCCTCAGCTGGCAGCCTGCCGGCGGCCCCCTCTGCCGGATCGAGCGCCGCTACACCCCCTACGGTCTGCTGGAGCCGCTGGCGCCGGACTGATGGGGCCCCCGCTGGTGTATCACCCGGCCTATGCGGTCCCCCTGCCCAGCGGCCATCGCTTCCCGATGCAGAAGTTCCGGCTGCTGAAGGAGCGGCTGGAGCAGCTGGAGCTGGCCCGCCCGGGGCAGATCCACCAGCCCCTGCCGGCGCCGCGCCGCTGGCTGGAGCTGGTGCATGGACGCGGCTACCACGAGGCCTTCTCCCGGGGACTGCTCACCCCCCAGGAGGTGCGCCGCATCGGGCTGCCGGTGTCGGAACCCCTGGTCCGCCGCAGCTGGCTGGCGGTGGGGGGCACCGTGCTCACGGCCCGGCTGGCCCTGCGCCACGGCCTGGCCTGCCACCTGGCCGGCGGCACCCACCACGCCTTCCCCCTGCACGGCAGCGGTTTCTGCATCTTCAACGACTGCGCCGTGGCGGCCCGGGTGCTGCTGGCCGAGGGCCTGGTGCGGCAGGTGCTGGTGGTGGATCTGGACGTGCACCAGGGCGACGGCACGGCGGCGATCTTCACCGGCGACCCCCGTGTGTTCACCTTCTCGATGCACGCGGCCAGCAACTTCCCCCTGCACAAGCAGACGGGCGACCTCGACCTGGCCCTGGAGGACGGCGTCGGGGATGACGCCTACCTGCGGACCCTGGAGCGGACCCTGCCGGATCTGCTGGATCAGGTGCGTCCGGATCTGGTGCTCTACAACGCCGGCGTCGATCCCCACCGGCACGACCGCCTCGGCCGGCTGGAGCTCAGCGATGACGGCCTGTACCGGCGGGACCGGCTGGTGATCGATGCCGCCCTGCGGCGCCGCCTGCCGGTGGCCACCGTCATCGGCGGGGGCTACGACGACCTGGCGGCCCTGGTGGAGCGCCACACCCTGGTGGTGCGGGCGGCCGATGGGCTCGCCCGGATCCACGCCACCGGCAGGGAGCTGTCACGTCCAGTCACAGATGGCCCTCGCCCCGGTCAGGACTGAGTCATACGGGGGCGTTTGCCTGGTGGGGCCACGGAGCTTCCGCCATGATCAGCCGTTCCTCCCGCCTGCTCCACGCCGCCCTGGTGGTGGTCTGCGGCGCCGGAATCGTCTACGCCCCGGTCCAGGCCCAGACCTCCCTGACCGTGCCCCTGGGGCAGTCCGGCTACTTCGGCCGGATCACCATCGGCAACCTGGCCCCACCGCCGGTGCTCGGTTACGGCCCGGTGATCGCCAGGCCGGCCTTGGGCAGCGACCGCTGGGGGCAGTCCGCGATCGCGCCCATCTACCTGCGGGTACCCCCCCAGCAGGCCCGCGACTGGGGCCGTTACTGCGGGCTCTACCAGGCCTGCACCGTGCCGGTGCTGTTCGTGCAGGACGACTGGTACCGCAACACCTACGCGCCGCGGGTACGGGCGGCCCAGGCCCGGCAGGCCCGGCAGCTCAGGCGTGCCGAGGAAGCGCGCGATCGCTGGCGGGCCTCCCGTCAGCCGGGGAAACGGCTGGTGACCCCCGATGGCCGCGTCTACGTGCTGGACAAGCGGCGCGACCGTGACGACGACGACGATTGAGCAGGGACGCCGCCGCCCTCAGCGGCGGCCGAGCAGGTCCTCCCAGGTGAGGGGATGCTGGGAGGGATCGTGGCGGGCCGGCCGGGCCGCCAGGGGGCAGCAGGGGTAGGCGTGGGGGCCCCGGCCGCCGGCGGCGGGGCTGGAGCTGGGGCGGGTCGCAGCGGACTGGCGCCTGGAGAGGGTGTTCATTCGGAAGGTTGGACAAGGGGATATGGATCTCGCACCGGGAGGCTGCCGTTCCCCCGCGGGGAATCGCACACGGCAACCGCTGTTGGACCTGATGGACCGACGTTGGACCTGGTGGACCGACCCCAGGAAGCGCGGGGCGGCTCGGTGCTGGCTCCGGCGAAGGCGAACAACTGGTTCGCCGGCTTCTGCCGGATCTACTGACCCTAGCGGATGCGACGGCCTCCCTTGGCCGGGGAGCCGCCGGGACGGGGCGCCAGGGGGTAGCGCCACCAAGCACCGGACCTAGAATCGGTCCTGCTCCTGCTGGCGCTTCAAGGCAGGGGTGCGTCGTGCCCTCTTCATGTCCCAGGATCAGCATCCCGAAGGGAAGCGTGCCAGTCCCCGTCACCATGTGCCGGTGGGCGTCTCCGTCAGCCTCACCCTTGCCTCGAAGCAATCGGTGTTCGTCAATCTCCGTGACGTCAGCGAGCGGGGGGCCTGTGTCCTGCGTCAGGGCAGCCTCGACGTCAAGGAGGACGACACCGTCATCTTCGAAGCCCGCAACTACGAAGCCGGCTCGAAGCTGAGCCTGCGCTCCAAGGTGCGCTGGGTGCGAAACACCGGCTTTAACACTTACGTGGGCCTC
Organism: Cyanobium sp. Lug-B; assembly: GCF_024345635.1. Taxonomy (NCBI): domain Bacteria; kingdom Bacillati; phylum Cyanobacteriota; class Cyanophyceae; order Synechococcales; family Prochlorococcaceae; genus Cyanobium; species Cyanobium sp. Lug-B. The sequence continues at coordinate 12,360 of NZ_JAGQBM010000025.1, read as the reverse complement.
GCTTTCGTCAACGCTTCCCTCTCCCAGGACGCCCTCACCAGGCTCGTCGCCTGAGCCTGAACTCAGCCGGCGTCCGTTTCCGATCCATCCTCCAGCCCCGGGAGCGGACCATCGCTGAGCGTCCGGCTGAGCTGGGCGCCCCGGAACTGGGCCCCCTCCACCAGGGCGCCGCGCAGATCCGCCTGATGGAGAATCGCCCCGGTGAAATTGGCGCCGCGCAGATCGGCGCCCCTGAGATTCGCCCCGCTCAGATCGGAGCGGCGGAAATCGGACTGGGCCAGATCAGCGCCTTGGCAGTCGGCGTTGCGCAGCACGGTGTTGCAGAAATTGGCGCCGCGCCAGCGGCTGAACGGAATCCTCAGACCCTCAAGATCCGATCCCTCCAGATCAAAGCCGTCCTGCCAGATGCCATCGGCGGAAAACATCTCCAGGGCCCGAAGTCGACCCAGGCTGTTGGAGGCCCCGGCCTGGCCCTGGGTCAGCAGGAGTTCAAACATCTCATGATGTTCCTTCTCCTTGCGCTGTCCGGCCTCAAGCAGATAGAAGATCGCCGCCGTGACGATGCTGAACGACTCGACGGTGCCGATGCTGATGATCTCCAGCACGTTGCTGGTCAGACAATCGGCCTGACCAGCCTGGGCATGGCAGTTCTCGAAACGGTTGACCAGGGCCAGCAATCCGAAGGACAGCACGGCGGCCACCAGCACCCGGAAACCGAAGGAGCGATCCAGCAGCCGGAAGAACGGCGAGGCGCGCCGCCGTTTCTGGCGGGCGTACCAGGTGGAGGAGGGGGAGGGGCTGCGCATCGGGGTCAGTCCTGGGCGGAACAAGGGAAGATCCGGTCCCAGTCACGCCGCAGGCTGACCAGGCACCAGCCATGGCGCCGGGCCAGATCCAGGCCCTTGTCCAGCCGGCCGAAGCGGGAAGCACGGTCGTAGGCCACCTCCCGCTCGCCGTCATCGTGGTGCAGCAGCAGGGCGAGACGCTGGCCGGGACCGGCGGTGGTCCAGCGCAGCATCGCCAGGTCGCCATCGGAATTGCCGAAGGCCGCGATCGGGCGGCGGCCGATGGCCCGGGCGATCCCCAGCGGCTTGGCGTCGCCATCATTGATGGCGTCCACCACGGGTTCGCGCCACACGGTCGGCTGGCCGTTCTCCTCGCCGTAGCGCAGTTGCAGCGTCGAGCCGATGATCCGGTCCGGGGGAATGCCGTAGGTCGCTTCGGCGAACACCCGCACGAACTCGACACCCCCACCGGTCACGATCCAGCTGCGGAACCCCCTGGCGCGGAGAAACGCCAGCAGTTCCAGCATCGGCTGGTAGACGAGCCCGGTGTACGGCACCCCGAGCTGGGGATGGCGGGCCTCCCGCAACCAGTCGCGGGCCAGGCCGCTGAAGGCCGCGTCGGCCATCCCGGCGTGGGTGAGGGCCGCCAGTTCCAGCAGCCCGCGCAGGCCGTGGCCCATCAGGGCATCGATGTCGTCGGCCAGGGCCGCCGCCACCAGCGGATGGCTGGCCAGCTCGGCGCGCTCCGCCACCAGGCTGCGGGCCCGCTGGAGGGCGAAGGCCAGCTGCACGTACATCGGCTGCTCCGACCAGAGCGTGCCGTCGTTGTCGAACACGGCGATCCGCTCCTGGGGCGCTACCCAGCCGGGGGCCCCCGGGGTGCTGACGGCGGCCACAAACTCCAGCAGGCGCGTCTTGACGCTGTCCTCCCGCCAGGACGGCAGGGGATCGGGGCCAGCGTCAGCGTTCATGGGGTCGCGTGCCGTGGGGGCCAGCCATGGGGGCCGGAGCTCGAGCGGACCGCCGGCAGCGGAACTCCGCCAGACCACGCTGCCACAGCGACGGGGAGGCTCAGCCAGGCCCAGCCGGACCGCGTCGCCATGAAAAAACCCCCTGCTCGCGCAGGGGGTTGGGAAGCTCCAGAAAACTGGAGGGGCTGGATCAGCCGATCGCCGGGGCGGTCAGGGCCACAGGGGTGGCGCTGGCAGCCGCCAGGTCGAGGGGGAAGTTGTGCGCGTTGCGCTCGTGCATCACTTCCATGCCGAGGCCGGCACGGTTGAGCACGTCGGCCCAGGTGTTGATCACCCGGCCCTGGCCATCCAGGATGGACTGGTTGAAGTTGAAGCCGTTCAGGTTGAAGGCCATCGTGCTCACGCCCAGGGCGGTGAACCAGATGCCGATCACGGGCCAGGCAGCCAGGAAGAAGTGCAGGCTGCGGCTGTTGTTGAACGAGGCGTACTGGAAGATCAGGCGACCGAAGTAGCCGTGGGCGGCCACGATGTTATAGGTCTCTTCCTCTTGGCCGAACTTGTAGCCGTAGTTCTGGGACTCGCTCTCGGTGGTTTCACGCACCAGGGAGGAGGTCACCAGGGAGCCGTGCATGGCGGAGAACAGGGAGCCACCGAACACACCGGCCACACCCAGCATGTGGAAGGGGTGCATCAGGATGTTGTGCTCAGCCTGGAACACCAGCATGTAGTTGAAGGTGCCGCTGATGCCGAGGGGCATGCCGTCGGAGAAGGAACCCTGACCGAAGGGGTAGATCAGGAACACGGCGCTGGCGGCCGCCACGGGGGCGGAGTAGGCGACGCAGATCCAGGGGCGCATGCCGAGGCGGTAGGAGAGTTCCCACTCGCGGCCCATGTAGGCGAAGACGCCGATCAGGAAGTGGAAGACCACCAGCTGGTAGGGGCCACCGTTGTACAGCCACTCGTCGAGGCTGGCGGCTTCCCAGATGGGGTAGAAGTGCAGGCCGATGGCGTTGCTGGAAGGAACAACAGCGCCGGAGATGATGTTGTTGCCGTACATCAGGGAGCCGGCGACGGGCTCACGGATGCCGTCGATGTCGACAGGGGGCGCCGCGATGAAGGCGACGATGAAGCAGATGGTGGCGGCCAGGAGGGTGGGGATCATCAGCACACCGAACCAACCGACGTAGAGACGGTTGTTGGTGGAGGTGACCCACTCACAGAACTGGTTCCACACCGAAGCGCCGGAGCGCTGCTGGAGAGTGGCGGTCATGAGTGCAGGAAAGTGTGCCGTCGGGCGGGGCGCAGGTGCGCTGGCCGTGGGCGTAAGGAAGGGCGACGGATCGCCTCACAGCAATGTAACAGACCATTGCGGGGTGTGAGGCGGCCTTCATGAAGAAAAGATGAGCTTCCCGCCTGGCCTGGCCCCCCTGCCGCTGCTAGGAGGTGAGGTGCTCCGGTCATCTCGCCCTGCCGCCGATGGTCTCGCGTTCGTCGCTTCCTTCCCAGCCACCGCGTACCGCCGGCCAACAGCTGCGTCGGCGTCTGCGCGGTCCGCTGCCCGCCCTGCTGCTGCTCCCCCTGCTGGCGGCCGGTTGCCAGGGCCTGCCCAATCCCGAGAGCCGCCGCATCGACCAGCTCGAACTCAAGATCCAGCAGCTGGAGCAGCGGCTCAACAAGGCCGACCTGCGTCCCGACACGGCCGATCCGGCCGGCAAGCCCCCGGCCGGCGTCGTCAAGTCGCTGACCCTGCGCACCGACACCGAGGACGACCGGCTGCGCATCTACTGGGCCGACGGCAGCAGGACCGACCTCCCCTGCACCAAGGAACAGACCACCCTCGTCTGCGGATGACCATGACCTCCCCTTCCCTGCGGCCCCTGCTGGGCTGCCTGGCCCTGCTGGTGGCCGTCCCCCTGGTGGGGGCCTCCCCGGCCCGGGCCCAGATGACCCAGGAGCAGGCCTTCCAGCGGGGCCGCGCCGCCAACCTGGCCAGGATGCGGGCCGAGGTGATCAACGGCGGCCTCGGGGTCTACCGGCCCGCGCTCTGCATGTACGAGCGCAGCGGCGGCAGCTGCCTGGTGCGCGCCGATGCCGAAGGTTTCCTGTTCCGCTTCTACGGCGGCGTGCCCGGTTGGGCCCAGCTCGGCCTGCCGCCATCGGTGGAAACGGAGATCCTCGTCGCCCCGGATGGCCGCAGCGTCCTGAACGTCCTCTACAACGGCGTGCCCCGCTCCCAGCCCGCCGCCGCCGGCCAGCCCCAGGTTCAGCCGGGGCTCTGAAGGTTGCGGGCCAGGTCGCCCAGGGCCCGGCCCCAGCCCGGCTCCACCGGCCAGGACTCCCGCCGGGTGAGGCTGAGGGCGATGCCCTTCTCGCCGTAGGCCGCCTCGTTGATGAACACGGCCCAGACGGGGCCGATCTCCTGGTCTTCCCGCGGGTGGAAGGGAATCGTGGCGCCCTCGGCCGTCAGGAAGAGGGGGTCGCCGGCGGCGATCGGCTGCCAGTCGCGGCCCTGGCGCTGGGGATGTACCACCGCCGCCGGGGAGCCGTCGCCATGGCGTGGCAGATCGAGGCTGCCCAGGTGCCGGTGCACCACCAGCCGGTCGGGCTGGCGCAGGGTTCCGCTGCGGGCCTCCGCCAGCACCTCCAGGGCCGCCTCGAGGGCGAGCTGGCTCTGGAGGCAGATCGGCGCCTGGATCACGCCCTGGGGTACCGGACCCACCTCCACCACCAGCCCACAGGGCCAGCGCTCCACCAGGTAGCCGGTCTGGGCCCGGTCCTGTTCATGCAGGTAGATCGGCAGGCCAAGGCGCTGCTGGATGCCCGCCGCCAGGGCCAGATCGGCCGGCCGCCGGCCATAGACCACCAGGCTGTTGCCCATGGCGGCCGTGGTGCTGTGCAGGTCGAGGGCCACCAGACAGGGGGCGCTGCCGCCGGGCCCGTGGCGGGCCAGCAGTTCCCGGGCCCGCTCCAGTTCCCGGTTCCCCGGCCCGGGGGCGGCCATCAGGTCGGGCACGAAGCTGCGGTTGAGGTCCTGGTCGAGGTAGCGCACCCCGGCGGCATGGGCGGCGGGGTTGCCCAGCACCAGCTCCAGGGCCAGGCCGCTGCTGCGCAGCAGCGCCGGGTGCCGTCGCCAGGCCTCCAGCAGCCAGGGCGCGTTGCGCTCGTTGCCGTGGGTGCCCCCCACCACCATCACCCGGCCCGCCACCATCGCCTGCTCGCTCACAGGCCCCAGCCTGGCGCAGAGTCAGGGCAGCGAACCGTGATGTCCATGGCCCCGCCCGCCGCGCTGGTGCGCTCCGCCCGGCAGTTCTGGCAGTGCCAGTGGCGCCTGCTGATGGGCGGGCTCGGCCCCGCCGACGGCCAGGGCCGCTACCGCCGGCCGGCCGGGGCCTTCACCGCCCTGCCGCCGGTGCCGGAGGACGCCGCCGAGGCCGGCAGCCACGTGCTGATCGTGGGCCGCAGCTGCCCCTGGGCCCATCGGGCCTGGATCACCTGGAGCCTGCGGGGCCTGGCCCCGATGGTCGACACGGTGGTGGTGGTCCCCGATCCGGACGCCGGTCGCTGGCGGTTCAGCAAGCCCTTCGAGGGCTGCGCGACCCTGCTCGAGCTCTACCGCCGCTGCGGCGCCGATCCCCGCGCCCGGGCCACCGTGCCGGCCCTCTATTCGCGGCGAACGGGGACGATCCTGGTGAACGAGAGCGCCCGCCTGATCGAGCTGCTCAACGCCTGGCCCGCTGCGCCCGAAGCTCCTGACCTGGCCCCGCCGGCGGACCTGCCGGCCATCACCGCCTGGCGGGAGCGCCTGCAGGGGGATGTCAACGATGGGGTGTACCGCTGTGGCTTCGCCCGCAACCAGACGGCCTACGACGAGGCCGAGGCGGCCCTGTTCGCCGCCCTCGGGGCGGTGGAGGCGGCCCTCGCCGCCGGCGGAGAGAGCGGCGGCTGGCTCTGCGGCGGCGCCGGGCCCAGCCTGGCGGATGTGGTGCTCTTCCCCACCCTGATCCGCATGGAGCTGGTCTACGCCCCCCTGTTCGGCTGCAGCCGCCGGCCCCTCTGGCAGCTGCCGCGGCTGTGGGACTGGCGGCGCCGCTTCCACGGCCTCGAAGGGGTGGCCGCCACCTGCTTCCCGGACGCCTGGAGGACCGACTACTTCGGGGCCCTGTTCCCCCTTCACCCCTCCGGCATCGTCCCGGCGGGACCGGACCTGGCCACACTGGTGGGCAGCCCGCCCCCTGCCGCCCCCGGCGCCCCCACCCGATGAGCAGCACCCTGGCCACCCCGGATGGCGCCGACCCCGTCTTCGAGGGGGTGTACGGCCGCTTCACGATCACCGCCGACGACCGCCGCGAGGTGCTCGGCTATCGGCTGGCCCTCACCGCCGTGGCCCTGGGCCAGCTGGCCCTGCTGGCCCAGTGGCGCCAGCTGGGCCCCGAGCTGCTCTGGCCCTGGCTACTGGTGATGGCGGCCGGGCTGGGCCTGGCCCTGCGTTGGATCCACATCTACCTGCGCCCCCTGCACCGGGCCCTGCAGCTGTTCTGGCTGGCGGGCTGCCTGGGCGGGGTGCTGCTGGCCCTGCGGGCCGGACCGGGCCAGATGCTTCCCGCCCTGGCCCAGCAACCCCTGTGGATCCTGGCGGTGGGGCCCTACTTCGCCGCCCTGGCCGGCATCGGCTTCAAGGAATTCTTCTGCTTCCAGCGCCCCGAGGCGATCGGCGTCACCCTGCTGCTGCCCCTGGCCCTGCTCGGCCGCCTGGCCGGCGTGCTCAGCCCGGCCACCACCGCCAGCCTGCTGGCCGCCGAAGCCCTGCTGCTGCTGGTGCTCTGCCTGCGCAAGTTCCCGATGCCGGCGGCGGCGGATGTGGGCGACAAGAGCGTCTTCGCCCACCTGGAGCAGCAGCGCCGTGGGCAGGGCCCGTCCGCCGAAGCCCCATGAGCCTGATCAGCCTGGTGGGGGCCGCCAAGGACTTCGGTCTGCGCAGCCTGTTCGCCGACCTCGACCTGCACGTGGGGGAGCGGGACCGGCTGGGGCTGATCGGCCCCAACGGCGCCGGCAAGAGCACCCTGCTGCGGGTGCTGGCGGGCCTCGAACCGCTGGATCGCGGCGAGCGCCGCTGCCATGCCCGCACCCGGGTGGTGCTGCTCGACCAGGAGCCCCGGCTGGATCCGGACCTGACCGTGCTGGAACAGGTGTTCGCCGGGGACGGGGAGGCCATGGCCCTGCTGCGGGAGCACGCCGGGGTGAGCCACCAGCTGGCGAGTGGGGCGGAGGAGGGCCCGTTGCTGGCCCGCCTCAGCGCCCTGCAGCACCGCATGGACAGCTGCCAGGCCTGGGATCTGGAGCGCCGCTGCCGCGAGGTGCTGGAGCGCCTGGGCATCGACGCCGCCCACCAGGAGCGGACGATCGGCGAGCTCTCCGGCGGCAACCGGCGCCGCGTCGCCCTGGCGGCGGCCCTGGTGGCCGAACCGGAGGTGCTGCTCCTCGATGAACCCACCAACCACCTCGATGCCGAGGGGGTCGAGTGGCTGCAGAGCTACCTGGATCGCTTCGCCGGCGCCCTGGTGCTCGTCACCCATGACCGCTACCTGCTCGATCGGGTCACCAAGAGGATCGTGGCGGTGGATCGGGGCGAGGCCCGCCCCTATGAGGGCAACTACGGCACCTACCTGGCCCTGAAGGCGGCCGAGGAGGAGGCCGAAGCCTCCACCGCCGCCAAGCTCAAGGGGACCCTGCGGCGGGAACTGGCCTGGATGCGCCAGGGCCCCAAGGCCCGCAGCACCAAGCAGAAGGCCCGGCTGCAGCGCATCGATGCCCTGCTGGAGGCCCCCACCCGCCAGGGGCGGGCCAGCCTGGCGATGGCCGCCACCGCCCGGCGCATCGGCAAGCGGGCGATCACGGCCGAGGGCCTGGCGGTGGCCGTGGGCGAGCGCACCCTGCTGCGGGACTTCAGCTACGACTTCAGCCCCGAGGACCGGGTGGGGATCATCGGGCCCAACGGGGCCGGCAAATCCAGCCTGCTGGAGGTGATCGCCGGGCGCCGGCCGCCCAGCGAAGGCCTGCTGGAACTGGGGGCGACGGTGAAGCTGGCCTACTTCGACCAGCACAGCGACGTGCTGCTGGCCAAGGACGGCAAGCGCAAGGTGATCGAGGTGGTGCAGGAGGCCGCCAGCCGGGTGCAGGTGGACGGGGTGGACCTGACGGCCTCCCAGCTGCTGGAGCGGTTCCTGTTCCCCCCTGCCCAGCAGCACCAGCCGGTGGCCAAGCTCTCCGGGGGCGAGCGCCGGCGGCTGCACCTCTGCCGGCTGCTGATCGAGGCCCCCAACGTGCTGCTGCTGGACGAGCCCACCAACGACCTGGACGTGCACACCCTCAGCGTGCTGGAGGACTTCCTCGAGGATTTCCGCGGCTGTGTGGTGGTGGTCTCCCATGACCGCTGGTTCCTGGACCGCACCGTCGACCGCCTGTTCCACTTCGAGGCGGGCCGGCTGGAGCGGTTCGAGGGCAACTACACCAGCTGGCTGGAGCGGCGGGCCCAGGCCCCGGTTGACGCCACCGCCGGCCCGGCTGGCAGCCCCGGCCCGGCCGCCGCCCCTGGGGGCGCCCCGGAATCCACCAGGCGAGCGACGCCAGCGGCCAAAGCGGCAGCGGCCGGGCCCCGGCGGCGCAGCTTCAAGGAGTCCCGGGAGCTGGAGCGCCTCGAGAGCGAGCTGCCGGAGCTCGAGGGGCGCCGCCGGGAGCTGGAGCAGCAGCTGGCGGCCCCCAGCGGCCCGGACTACGCCCGGCTGGAGGCCCTGACCCACGAGTTGGCGGCCCTGGTGGAGCGGATCACCGCCGCCGAGGAGCGCTGGCTAACGCTCAGCGAGCTGGCAGCCTGAGCGCCGGCGCCGGTGCGGGTGGGGCACCTCCAGCAGGCCCCCCCCATCGGCCATCCGCGGGGGCAGGCCACAGACCGGGCCGGCGGGCTCCGGCAGCAGCCAGGGCTGGCGCTGCACCCGATCCCCCCGGGCTTCGGCTTGCTGCATCGCCGTCGGCTTGTAGTCGTCCACGCTGCGGTGGGCCGCCATCTGGTCCCCCATGCGGCGCAGGTAGAGATCCTGGTACCACTGCACCGCATCGGACTGGAAAGCCTCCAGGGCCGCCTGGACGCTGGCGAAGCGCTGGCTGACAAGTCCGCTGGGGGCGCACTGCTTCCAGATCAGCACCTCCTCGAAGCCGAGGCCCCGGCGCCACTGGCGCTGTTCCGACAGGTAGCAGTGGGCTTCGGGACCGTTGATCCAGAAGAGCCGCCCGTGCTCGTCGATGAAATGCCGTTCCCGCCGCTTGCTGATGCGTGTCATGGGCCAACCGGGGCACTGTCCATTCCGCTGCTAGCCACGGAGGCGGCACCACCGCAGCCGCCGGCGCCGGGTTTGCAACGGTCTGACCGGTGAGCAGGGGGTGTGCGGAGACCCACAGGATGCGGCGATCCCCCGGCCCCGACCGTATGGTGTCTGCGGTGAGTTCCGACCCGTGACGGCCGGTTTTTGCATGAAGACGATCGACGATCACATCGAGAAGGACAAAGTCGAGATCGAATCGGCCAAGGCCGATGGCAATCTCGGCAAGGTGCGCCACCTCGAAGAGGAGCTCAAGGCCCTCAACGAGTACAAGGAGCACCACCCCGAGGACAACCACGACCCCACCCCCCTGGAGGTCTACTGCGACCTCAACCCCGAAGCTCCCGAGTGCCGGGTCTACGACGACTGATCGGGTCTCAGGCGATGCCCAGCTGGGCCCACACGGCGGCCAGCAGGGCATCGAGACCCTGGGAGGCCGCCGCAGAAATCACCAGCGGGGGCTCACCGACGTGGGCGCCGATGGCGGCCACCCGCTCCTCGAGTCCGGCGGCATCGCAGAGCTCCATCTTGTTGAGCACCACCAGGCGTGGCCGGTCGCTGAGGCCGTGGCCGTAGGCGGCGAGTTCCTCCTCCACCACCCTCAGATCCGCCATCACATCCTCCGCACCCGCATCCACCAGATGCAGCAACAGCCGGGTGCGCTCGATGTGGCGCAGGAAGTCATGGCCCAGCCCGGCGCCCCGCGCCGCCCCCGCGATCAGGCCGGGGATGTCGGCGAAGACGGTGCCGTCGCCGCTCGGGCGCCGCACCACCCCCAGGTTGGGCACCAGGGTGGTGAAGGGGTAATCGGCGATCTTGGGCCGGGCCGCCGAGAGCACGGCGATGAGGGTGCTCTTGCCGGCATTGGGCAGGCCGATGATCCCCACCTCGGCCAGCAGCTTGAGTTCCAGCTGCAGCAGCCATTCCTCCCCCTCCTTGCCCTCGGTGAACTTCTCCGGCGCTCGGTTGCGGTTGCTGAGGTAGTGGGCGTTGCCCAGTCCCCCCCGGCCACCGGCCGCCACCAGCAGTTCCTCGCCGGCGTTGGTGAGGTCCCCCAGCAGGATGCCGGTGCGGCAGTCGCGCACCTCCGTGCCGCAGGGCACCCGGATCGTCAGGGTGGAGGCACTCGCCCCGGTGGAGCGGTTCGGCCCGCCGCGGCGGCCATCGTCGGCGGCGAACAGGCGCCGGTACTTGAAGTCCAGCAGGGTCTGGAGGTTGGCATCGGCCACGAGGAGCACGTCACCGCCGCGGCCGCCGTCGCCGCCGGAGGGCCCGCCGGCGGGGACGTACTTCTCACGACGGAAGGCCACGATGCCGTCGCCGCCGCGGCCGGCGCGCACGGCGATGCGGGCCTGATCGATGAACTGCAAGGAAGGGGTTCGGCCGGGGCACGGATGAGGAACAACCCTAGGATCCCCCGGTTGCACCCCTGGTTTGGCCGAGGTCCGCTTCGAGAAGGTCGGCAAGACCTACCCGCCCCGTCGCGGCGGCAACCCGGTGGAGGTGCTGCGCCAGCTCGACCTGCACATCCAGGACGGTGAATTCCTCGTGCTGGTGGGCCCTTCGGGCTGCGGCAAGAGCACCCTCCTGCGCCTGCTGGCGGGGCTGGAAGCCACCACCTCCGGTGAGATCTACGTGGGCGAGCGGCCCGTGAGCCGGCTGCGGCCGGCCCAGCGCGACGTGGCGATGGTGTTCCAGAGCTACGCGCTCTATCCCCACCTAAGTGTGGCCGACAACATCGGCTTCGGCCTGCGCCGCAGCCGCCACCGCAGCCTGCCCCAGCAGCTGCAGGACAGCCTGCACCGGGCCACCCGCGGCCTGCCGGCCCCCCTGCGGATCGATTCCGAGCGGGAGCGGCGCATCGCGGCCCGCATCGACGAGGTGGCCGCCACCCTGGAGCTGGAACCGCTGCTGGAGCGGCGGCCCAAGGAGCTCTCCGGGGGCCAGAAGCAGCGGGTGGCGCTGGGCCGGGCCATCGCCCGCCAGCCGGCGGTGTTCCTGATGGATGAGCCCCTCAGCAACCTGGACGCCAAGCTGCGCACCGGCACCCGCACCCAGATCGTGGAGCTGCAGCGGCGCCTGGGCACCACCACCCTCTACGTCACCCACGACCAGGTGGAGGCCATGACCATGGGCCACCGCATCGCCGTGCTGAACGAGGGCCGGCTGCAGCAGCTGGGCACCCCGATGCAGCTGTACCAGTGGCCCTCCAACCTGTTCGTGGCCCAGTTCATCGGCAGCCCGGCGATGAACCTGCTGCCGGTGGAGGTGGCCGGCTCCGCCCAGCTGCTGCTGGGGGGGCGGCGCTTCCCGGTGGAGGGGCCGATGGCCGACCTTCTCGGCGACTGGATCGGCCACCGGATCACCGGCGGCCTGCGGCCGGAGCACCTGCGGCTCGCCCCCGCCACCAACCGCAACCTGGCGGCGGAGGTGAGCCACTGTGAGGCCCTGGGCAACGAACAGCTGGTCACCTGCCGCCTGCTGGAGGGCAGCCACCTGGTGCTGGTGCGGGCCACCCCGGACCAGAGCGTGACCGTGGGCCAGACCGTGCATCTGGATGTCGAACCCACGGGCTGGCGCCTGTTCGACGGGCTCGGGGCGGCCCTGCTGCCGACCGAAGCCACCACGCCGCCGCCGCGGCAGGAACCCCAGCTGCCCGCCATCAGCCACTGAACCAGCAGCCCCTGAGCCAGCAGCCCCGGGCCGCCGGCAGAGGCTTCACTTCACCCAGATCACGCTGCAGCCGGGCCCCCCATCCCCCTGCTCGGCATCGCTGACCCGCTCCACCCAGGGCAGACCGGACAGCCATTCCCGCAGGCCCCGCTTGAGCTTGCCGGTGCCGATGCCGTGGATCACCCACACCGGCCCGTTGGCGCCACGCAGGCGCTCCTCCACCGCCGCCTCGGCCTCATGCACCCGCAGGCCGCGCACGTCCACCGTGTTGCCCTCGGTGCGCACCTCGGGCCCGCGGCTGCCCGGGGACCGGCGGCTGCGGATCCGCACCTGGGGCGGCGGCTCGGGGGGTGCCGGCTTCTCGCCGTGCAGCCCCTCGATGGCGGCGAGTTCCACCGACAGGCGCAGCACACCGCAGCGGACGCTGAGCTCGCTGCCGTCGTCGGAGATCGCCAGCACCTCGGCCGCCTTGCCCAGGGCCAGCAGCCGGATGCGGTCGCCCACCCGGGGCCGCCAGCCGCCGTGGTCGCGCCGCTCCGGCAGGGGCCGGTGCTGCTG
>NZ_JAGQBM010000024.1:0-40089 GCF_024345635.1 Cyanobium sp. Lug-B | reverse complement strand
GGCCACGAGAGCGGGCAGCCGGGCCTCCAGGGCCCTCCGGCTGGGAAGGGCCTCGCCCGCCGCCCGCCTGCCCCCCAGCCAGAGCAGGCGCACCGGCGCCATGTCGTCGGGCCCGCTTCGCCGCGAACGGGCCAGCACCGCCGGCACCGGCAGGCCGGAGCGGGGCAGGCCCGACGGCGCCATCAGGCCGTTCAGGCTCCCGATCAGCGCCGGAGTCGAGCGGCGGTTCTCCTGCAGCGCCAGCACGCGCGCCGCGCTGCGGCGGGCCAGCCGGTAGGTGTCCAGGTCGCCGCCGCGGAAGCGGTAGATGGCCTGCTTCGGATCCCCCACCATGACCAGCAGGTGGGCATCGCCGGGGAAGGCCAGCCGCAGGATCCGCCACTGGACCGGGTCCGTGTCCTGGAATTCATCGATCAGGGCGGCCCTGTAGCGCTCACCCACGGCCCGCAGCAGGGGGGTGGGGGCCGTGGCCTCCGGGCCGGGGTCGAGCCCCTCCAGCAGCTGGGCGAAGCCGATGCTGCCGCTGCGGGACCGCCTCCGGGCCAGCTCCGCCCGCCCCCAGTGGCAGCCATGCAGCAGCACCGTCTCCGCCGGGCCCTCGCGCACGGAGGCCACCGCCTCCAGGAGCCCGTGGCCGGGCAGCCGGATCGGCCGCTCCGGACCCTCCGCCTTGCGGGCGGCCTTGCAGAAGGGGTCGGGGTGGAAGTACGACCCCAGTTCCTTCTGGGCCATCAGGGCGGCATAGCTGCCCCCCTCCGGCTGCTGGGTGAGCCAGGCGTCGACCACCTCGCTGCGATCGCTTCTGGGTTTGACGGCATAGGGCGTGGTGGCGCTGGCACCGGCGGCCCGCCATTGGGCGGCGGCGGCGCGGAAGGCCTGCTCCAGGTCCCGGCCCCCGTCCGACCAGGCCTGCCGGAACCGCGCCCAGGGGGCCTCCCAGAGGGCCTCCAGCTGCTCGGCCAGCGGGCGCTCCAGCCCCAGACCCGCCGGCAGGGGATCGAGGGCCAGGCCGGGGTCGCCATCCAGCTGGCCCAGCAGCCGCTCCAGGTCCCCCAGGTCGATGGCCTCCGCCAGCCCCTCCACCAGGTGCAGGGGCAGGGCCAGCACCTGCTGCTGCCAGTAGTCGTGGGCGACCTGGCGCACCAGGTCGGCGGCGTCGGCCTCCAGCGTCAGCTCGGGGGGGCGGGCGGCTTCCATGGCGTGGCGCCGCAGGGTGCGCTGGCAGAAGCCGTGGATGGTGGTGATGTCGGCGGCGTCGAGTTCCTCGAGGGCCAGCAGCAGCAACCCCTGCACCGCGGCGCGGGCGGCGGGCTCGGCCGGCTGGCGCGCCAGCCATTCCACCAGCACGGGATCGGGTACCGCCCAGCCGTCGGGGGCCTGGAGGCCGGTGAGGGCCTCCTGGAGCCGTCGGCCGATGCGATCCCGCAGTTCCGCCGCCGAGGCGTTGGTGTACGTCACCACCAACAGCTCGCGCAGGCCGATGCGCTTCTCCACCAGAAGCCGCAGCACCAGATGGGCCAGGGCGAAGGTCTTGCCGGTGCCGGCGCTGGCCTCCAGCAGCACGACGCCGTCAGCGAGGCTGACGCCGTTGGCTTCAAAGGGCCCGGGCTCGGCGGGGCCGTCGCCGGCGGCAGGCGTCATCGCTCCACCTCCGCCGCCAGCAGGGGGGAGAAGAGCTCGCTGGCCAGGGCCAGGAGCTCCGGCGTCAGCAGATCGTCCGCCGCCAGGCCGGCGCCGAAACAGGCCTCCATCTCGGCCCGATCGCGCTCGCCGGCGTGGAAGCCGGAGCCTTCCCAGGTGCCGGCGGCCCGGGCCCGTCCCTGGCCAGGTTTCTTGCGCTCGCCTGCCACGTGGCTCCAGCCCGTCTCCGGCGGCACCGGCCAGCCCCGGGAGCGCCACTGCCGCTGCAGGCCCGCCAGACGGTCGAGCTCGTCCCGTGCCGCCTCCTGCTCCGGTGCCATGAGCTCGAGCACTGGCAGATAGCCATCGCCGTCCCGGGCGATCAGCACCCCCCGGCTCGGGCGGGGACCGGCGGCGCTGGCGAGCAGCAGCTGCAGCCAGAGCTCCAGCCGGTGGCTGACCCGGGCCTGGGCCGTGTGCGCCAGCACAACGGCCTCGCCCCGCCAGGGGATCGCCGCCTGCCAGGCACCCCAGTGGTGGCTGCGGCGTCGGGGGGGGCCGAGGCCCTCCAGGGCGTTCACCAGGCCCGTCCAGCGGCGCTGCAGGAGCTCCGCCTCCATCGCGCCCGCCGCCCCGGGCGGCAGCAGGCCCTGACCCCGGTGCCGGTCGAGCCAGTCGGCGGCCGACCGGGGGGCCTCTCCGCCGGGCTCCGCATCGCTGCGCTCCAGCGTCCCCCGCAGCAGGGAGGAGCGCTCCCGCTCCCCGAGGGTCAGGGCCTCGAGGTCGTCGACCCGCTTCTCCCACTCCCCGGGCCGCAGGCCCAGGGACCGCAGCCAGTGCTTCTGGGGGGCCACCAGCCAGTCCCGCAGGTCGGTGTAGGCGTCGCTCCCGCCGGCGGGAGGCGCCTCCTGGGGGGTCGCCCCGGCCAGGAGCGCCGCGGGCGGCACCGGCCGATCGCCGGCCAGGCGGCGCACCGCCTCCAGCAGCCGCCGGTCACAGCTGGGCGCCTCCCGCCCGCCTGCGGGCAGGAAGTTGCGCCGGTCGAGGGGGTTGGCGGCGTGCTCCACCAGCAGTTGCCCCATGGCTTCCGGATCCAGCTGGCCGGCCAGCCACTGCAGCCACTGGCGCACCGGCCCGGACGGGGGCAGGTCGGCGCCGCTCCGGTCGTCGCGGCAGCTCCAGCTGAGCAGCAGGTGGTCCCGGGCGGAGAGCAGGGCCTCCATCAGCACGTAGCGGTCCTGGTCGGCGGGGTGGGGATCGCCGAGCTGTCGCTGCCCCTCCATCAGATGGAAGGCGGGACGGTCGCCCGCCCGGGGAAACTGCCCCGCGTCCAGCCCCATGAGCACGATCACCCGGTAGGGGATCGCCCGCATCGGTTCCAGGGCACTGATGGTCAGGGCGCCGCTGCGGTGGCCGAAGCGGCCGCTCTCGGCCCCGAGCAGCTCCTGCAGCGCGGCCGCCACCACCGGGGCCTCCAGCGACAGGGCGCAGGCCTCGGCGGCCGTCTGCCAGGCGTCGATGGCCCCCATCAGCTCGCTCCGCTCACCGGCGATGTCGCCCGTGTCCCCGAAGAGGTCATCGATCAGCCGCCGCAGCCGCTCCGCCCAGACGCTCACCGTGCCGCCCCGGCGCAGCTCCGCCAGCCAGTGGCGCAGCCGCCCCAGCAGGTGCAGCCAGCGCCCGGTCAGCTCCATGGGCACCCCCGCCTCCCAGGGGGCGGTCTCCCCGGGCGCCAGGCCCGCGTCGGCGGGCAGCACCAGACCCAGCAACAGCCGATCGATCGTCCAGGCCAGGCTGTGGCAGGGCGGGTCCTTCTCCTCGCCGTCCAGGCCCCAGCGGAAGCCCGCCTCCTGCAGGGCCTCCACCAGGCGGGCCGCCTCGCCCAGCTCGAGGCCGAACCGCTCCAGCAGGGGCCGGCTGCCCAGCAGGGTCTCCAGGCCGGTGGCGGTCAGCCGGGTGCCGGCCAGCTCCAGGAGCTGCAGCAGGGTGCTGCCCAGCCCCGCCCCGTCCTGCTGGCTGCGGTCGGTCAGGCGCCAGGGGAGTTCCACCTCCGTGGCATGGGCATCGCCGAACACCGAGGCCACCAGGGGGGCGAATCCGTCGATGTCGGGCGTCATCACCAGGATGTCCCGCGGTTCGAGGGTGGGGTCGGCCGCCAGGAGCTGCAGGAGACGGTCGCGCACGATCTGCACCTGGCGCAGCCGGCCGGGACAGGCGTGGAACTCCAGGGAGTGGTCCTCCGGATCCAGGGCCAGTGCCGGCATCCGCTCGGCATCGGCCAGTTGCTCCTGCAGCTGGGCCAGCAGGGGGGGCCGGGTGGTGCCGGCGGCGGGCGAGAAGAACAGGTCGCGCTCCTGCTCCTCCCCCAGCTGGGCCTCGCCGGTGCCCTCCAGCAGCTGCTGGAATTCCCCCCCCAGGCGGCCGAAGCGGGCCTCCAGGCCCGGGGCCTCCAGCAGCCAGGCGGCGTCGAGGGGCTGGCTCAGGGCCAGGGCGTCGCTGAGCTCCCGGCGGCGCTCGCCGCAGCGCTGCCAGAGATTGCGGCAGGGCGTCAGCAGGTAGAGGTCCACCGGCCGGTGCCGGCTGAGGGCCTGCAGGAGCTGCACCTGGATCGGGGCCATGCTGCTCAGGCCGAAGAGGCGCAGGGTGCCGCCGCCGGCCGCTGCCGGGGGAGGGCTGCCGCGCCGCAGTCGGTCGATCAGCGTCTGCACCCGGCGCCCGAACGGTTCGGCGCCCAGCTCCGCCCGCAGGGTGCGATACAGCAGGGGCTGCCAGCACTGGCTGTCGGGCAGGGGCCGGCCGCGGCCATCGATCGCCTGCCCACTCTCCCAGGCCTGCAACAGCTCGGGCCGGTAGAGGGCGTAGTCGTCGAAGGCATCGGCGATGGCCCGCCCCAGCTGCCAGTGGCCCAGTTCCAGCCGCGGTCCCGCCCCCCTGTCCGCGAGCCAGCGGCGCAGCGGCTCCCCCTCCGGCGCGGCGGCGACCGCCGGCAGCAGGTCGAGCAGGGGCCAGACGAGCCGGTCGGCACGCCAGGGATCGACGACCCCCGCCGTGGGGACCTCTCCGACGGGGGCCAGCAGCTGATCGACCAGCTGGCGCAGGTGGCTGCCGGGGAAGGGAAAGCGCAGGTTGGCGGCGATGCCGCCGAGGTGCTCGGCCAGCTGCTCACCGAGCCAGCGGCTGGTGGGCCAGGTGTTGACCACCACCTGGACCTGCTCGAACGGGTCGGGAGGGGTCAGGCGGAGCTGAGTGGCCAGCAGGCGGGCCAGGAACTCGGCCCGGTTGCTGCGAAAGACCGTCAGCAAAGGGGTGGGCTCAGAGGGCCCGGCTCATCGCCGAGCCGGAGGTTGGGGCCGCCATCGGGCGGTCCGCCGCCGCCGGGTTGCTGACCTGCCGCGTCTGCCGTGTTTCCGGGCAGTAGGCGGTGAGATCACCGCCGTAGCAGGCGCCGGTGTCGAGCAGGACGATCGAGCCGACGCGCCGCAGGCCGGGGCCGGGCGTGTGGCCGACGATCACCTCGCCGAAGCGGTCGTCGTAGGCCTGCCAGAAGGCCAGCCTCACGTTGAGGTCGGGCTGCCAGGTGCGGGGATCGAAGCCGGCATGGGTGGCCACCCAGCCCTGACCCCAGTAGGCGAGGGGCAGCTGGTCGAGGCGGTCGCGCCAGAGGCGGCAGCGGGCCTCCCCCAGCTGGCGGTAGGTGTCGTTGCCGTTCAGGTCCGGCCGGCCGGAGGCCAGGCCCGTGTCGAGCTGACGCACCAGATCCCGCTCGTGGTTGCCTTTGAGCCACACCGCCCGCTGGCGACGCACCAGGTCCCAGACGAGGTCCATGGCCTCCTCGATGCGGGAGCCGCGGTTGATCACGTCGCCGCAGAACACCAGGCGATCGCCCGCCGGCAACTGGACGAGAAGGCGCTGCAGAGCTTCCGCACATCCATGCACATCACCGATGACCCAGTGGCGGGGTGGCTGGTGATGGGGTGGACGCCGGTCCGGGAACGTCATCAAGAGGGAAGCTTCCCCCCAAGTCTTGCCTCTGGAGTGGGCTTCTGTCACCCCCGCCGGCGCCGGCGGGCCTCCAGCGCTGATACGGTGCGCCCTCGGTGCACCCTGGAGGCAACGGGCGATGGACCTGAAGGATCTGCCGGTCACGCAGCGCGTCAACGCCCTGGTGAAGGCCCTCGACGGGGCGAAGCGCACCAACGAGGCCCTGGCCCGCTGCAGTGACGGTGAGCAGATGCTGGATGTGCTGCTCGATGCCTCGTCGCGGCTGGGGCTGGGTCTGACCCGCTGGGAACTGCAGAACACCCCGCCGATCCGGGACTGGATCTGGTGGAAGAACAAGGAAGCCCCCCTCACCATCGGCGACAGCAAGCCGCGCTACCAGCAGGACGGCGGCCAGGGCAGACCGCGCCCCGCCGGATCGGGCCAGGACGAGGGTCCCGACGAGCCCCGGCGGCGGTTCCTGGGCCTGTTCTGAGCGGGGCCGGACCGGCAGGCGCCCCGTCCAGCCCCTCGCTCCGGGTCAGTTGAGGGTGGCCAGGGGGTCGGGGATCGTGGCGCTGGGGGCCTCGAAGCTGCCCACGGCCACGAACTCCAGGCGCAGCTTCATGAAGGTGATGAACTTCTCGTCGGTGGACACCACCGCCGCCGCCGGCCGCGGAACGGCGGCCACGGTGGCCGCCAGCTCGGGGGCCTCCAGGAAGGCGGGACGCTCCAGGAGCCAGAAATCGATGGCCTTGTCCTTTTCGGCGTAGTTGCGCTGGCGCTCGCGCAGCACCTCCTCCAGGGGTTCCTCCTCGAGCAGGAAGGCGCGGCTGGCGGCGACGAAGTGGTAGCGGGTCATGGCGGGAGGGGCCTCAGGGCTGGCGGTCGCCGAACAGCGGGTCGCGGCGGGGATTCTGCACCAGCGCCCGCATCTGGCGCACCGCCTCCTGGAGGCCCACCACCAGGGCGCGGGCCACGATCGTGTGGCCGATGTTCAGTTCCTCCATCCCCTCGATCGCGGCGATCGGCTCAACGTTGTGATAAGTGAGGCCATGGCCGGCGTTGACCCGCAGGCCGAGGCCCCGGGCGATGGCGGTGGCTTCGGTGATCCGGGCCAGCTGGATCGGCTGCTCCCCCCAGGCGGCTTCCGCATAGGCGCCGGTGTGCAGTTCCACCCAGCGGGCGCCGCACTGGCGGCAGGCCTCCAGCTGGGCGTCGTCGGGGTCGACGAACAGGCTGACGCCGATGCCCGCCTCCATCAGTCGCCCCGTCAGGGGCGCGAGGCTCTCCACCTGGCCGGCCACGTCCAGGCCCCCTTCGGTGGTCACCTCCTCGCGGCGTTCCGGCACCAGGGTCACCATGTCGGGCCGGACCCGCAGGGCGATCGCCTCCATCTCCGCGGTGGCCGCCATCTCCAGGTTCAGCCGGGTGCGGACGGTGGCCCGCAGCAGCTCCACGTCCCGGTCCTGGATGTGGCGCCGATCCTCCCGCAGGTGCACGGTGATGCCGTCGGCGCCGCCCAGCTCGGCCAGCAGGGCGCAGCGCACCGGGTCGGGCTCCACGGTGCGGCGGGCCTGCCGCACGTTGGCGATGTGGTCGATGTTGACCCCGAGGCTGGCCATGGGCGGCGGGTGGCTGAAGCGATCCTGATCGCACCGTATCGGTCGCCGGGGGTGCGGCCGCAGGCCCAACTGCCCGCTGCGGTCCGGCAAGGGGGGGATCCAGCCCCTAGCTTCGACATCGACGTTCTGCCGGATCGAGAGTGTTGGCGGCGCAGACGCCCTCCGGACCAGGCCTCTCTCCGCTGGTCAGCCAGCGGGAGCGTTCCCTCTGCAACGGCATCAGCCCCTGGCTGTCCCCCGTGGCGATGGTGGTCACCATCGACCTGGCGCTGCGGGGCTATTTCGGCGAGCTGACGGTGCTCGATCGCGAGCACCTGCCCCGCGACGGTGCGGTGCTGCTGGCCCCCACCCACCGGGCCCGCTGGGACGCGCTGATGCTCCCCTGGGCGGCGGGCCGCCGGGTCACGGGCCGGGACTGCCGCTTCATGGTCACGGCCGATGAGATGAAGGGGCTGCAGGGATGGTTCCTGCACCGCCTCGGCTGCTTCCCGGTGAACCAGGGACGCCCCACCCTGGCCAGCCTGCGGTTCTCGGTGGAGCTGCTGGCCTGTGGTCAGCAGCTGGTGGTGTTCCCCGAGGGCCGCATCCGGCGCGAGGACGGTCCGATCCGTCTGCACCAGGGGCTGGCCCGACTGGCCCTGCTGGCCGCCAGTCAGGGCGTGGACGTGCCGGTGGTCCCGGTGGGCCTCGCCTATGGCCACGCCGATCCCCGCCCCGGTGACCAGGCCGCCGTCTGTTTCGGCCGCCCCCTGCGGGCGGCGGGCCAGGGACGCCAGGCGGCCCTGGACTTCAGCGCCGAGCTCGCCGCCGCCATGGAGTCGGCCGAGCAAGCGGCCCGCCTCGTGGTGGGTCGCCCGATCGGCTCCCCGTAAAGTTCGGCCGTTACCCGTCAGGCGTCGACGTGATCAGGCCTTCCGCCGTTTCTGTCCTCCGATCCGCCCGGCCATCGGGCCTCGCCGGGGTCTGCGGCAGCTGCCTGGCCCTGCTGGCCCTGGCCCAGCCGCTCCTGCCGCCGCCCGCCCGGGCCCAGGCCGCTCCCCAGACGGTCCAGCCCGCCGGCACCGATCTCAACCTTTCTGCGGTCAAGACCCTCCTGTCGCGGGGCGATGCGGCGGTGGCCAGCGGCAACCTGGCCGAGGGCCGCCGCCTCTACGACCTGGCCCGCGATGCCAGCCGCCGCCTGCTCGGCTTCTACCGCGACCTGAGCGGCTCCTTCCGGGGTCTCGATGCCCGCATCCCCCGGGAGATGGACGACAAGGGCCGGGAGGCCCTGACCCTGCTGGCCGAGTCCAACCTGCGGCTGGCGGCCCTGTTCCGCCGCCAGAACCAGCCCGAGGTGGCCATCCCCCTGCTGGTCGAGGTGGTGAAGATCATGACTCCCACCAACGAGGCTGGCCGCAAGGCCTACCAGCAGCTGGTGGAGCTGGGCTTCGTGATCACCCCGTACAACGCCCCGGGATCGACCGCCGGTGGGTGATCGTCCTTAGATTCCAGCCTTCCGTCATCTCCCCGATCCCCGCCGCCATGGTGCAACCGGAGCAGGTCAAGGACGCGATCCTGCGCGCGCTCCCCGATGCCGCCGTTGAGGTGGAGGATCTCACCGGGGGCGGTGACCACCTGCAGGTGAAGGTGGTGTCCGGTGCCTTCGCCGGCCTCAACCGGGTGCGCCAGCACCAGCTCGTCTACGGCGCCCTGCGCAGCGAGCTGGCCAGCGAGGCGATCCATGCCCTGGCCCTGCAGACCTCCCTTCCTTCCTGACGTTCCCCCTCCGCGATTCCGACCATGGATGCCAGCACCCGTCAACGCATCGACGCCCTGATCAGCGCCAGCCCGGTGATGGTCTTCATGAAGGGCAACAAACTGATGCCTCAGTGTGGATTCTCTAACAACGTCGTCCAGATCCTGCAGTCGCTGGGTGTGCCTTTCGAGACCTTCGACGTCCTCTCCGACATGGAGATCCGCCAGGGGATCAAGGAGTTCTCCGACTGGCCCACCATTCCCCAGGTGTATGTGAAAGGGGAGTTCCTCGGTGGCTCCGACATCCTCATTGAGATGTACAACAGCGGCGAGCTGCGCGAGAAGCTGGAAGTGGCCCTGGCCTCCTAACGGCTCCGCTCCATCAGCAGGCGGGGCTGGCCGTCGGGCCCCAGGAAGCTGGAGGGGTCCTGGATCCAGCGGTCGATCAGTTCCTCCAGCCGGCGCTGGGAGTGGTGATCCAGCACGGCCGTGCGACGCAGGGCATGGAGGTAGCCGTCCGCGTACAGCCGCAGCTCGGAGGGCCCGTGGTGACGGTCGGACAGGGCCTGGCAGGCATCACACAGGGACTGGAAGTGGCGGATCGCGTCGGGGTGTTGGAGTGCTGTCATGGCTGGGGTCGGGCCCCTGGGGTCATGGTGGCGGCGAGAGCCGGCAGATGGCACCATCCTGCCGTGCCGGGACCGTCATCCGGGGGCGGACAGTTGACAAGGCATCGCCCGTCACCGGCGTCCCCGCACATTTCCAGTTAGCGTTGGCACACTCAATCGGCTGTCGGCACTTCCGCTTCTGATTTCATCGTGATGCCGAGGAGATGCCCGTGGCCCAGGACAAGCTGACTGACCCAGGAGGAACACCTCGCCGCGTCCTCGTGGTCGACCCCCACGCGACCCTCCGCACGGTTCTTGCCCAGCGTCTGCGCCAGGATGGGCATCTGGCCGCCGCCGTCGCCACGGCCCGCGAAGCCCTGGAGATCTGCCAGGAGCAGTCCCCCGATCTGCTGGTGAGCGCCGAGCTGCTCGAGGAGACCTCGGCCCTGCGCCTCGCCGCCCAGCTGCACTGCCAGGTGATGGTGCTCACGGCCCGCTCCGGTTCGGAACCCGTGGTGGCCCTGCTCGATGCCGGCGCCGACGACGTGCTGCGCAAGCCCTTCGGGCTTGAAGAGCTGGCGGCCCGCTGCCGCACCCTGCTGCGCCGCAGCGGCAGCGGTCTCCAGGAACGGGTCTGTGTGGGCCCCCTGGAAGTGCACCTGCTGCTGCGTCAGGTCACCCTGCGGGACCAGCCGGTGGAGCTCAGCCCGCGGGAGTTTGCCCTGCTCTGCGCCCTGCTGATGCCGCCGGGGGTGGTCCGCAGCCGCCAGGAACTCCTGCGCATGGCCTGGCCCCCCTTCAGTGGCGGCCCCCGCTCGGTCGACACCCAGGTGCTGACCCTGCGCCGCAAGCTCGAACAGGCCGGACTGGGGGAGGGCGGCGCCATCGAAACGATGCGGCAGCAGGGTTACCGCTTCAGTCTCGACACCCTGCCGGAGTTCAGCGAGGAGGCTGCCGGCGCCGCCGGCTCGGGTCTGCTGGTGTCGTCCCCAAGCAGCGCCTCCCGCCTCAACTAGGGACGTTCAGGCCGGCCGCAGAATCAGGGCCGCCGCTTCCCCCGCAAGCAGGAGCCCACACAGCAGGGCCAGCAGCCGGTAGGTCCAGGGTGGGCTGATCCGACCGATGCCCTCGGTGGCGATGCCGGTGGCGGCGCTGAAGCGCTCCAGAAAGTCCTCGAAACGGGCCACCCGTTGGGGCAGCAGCCAGGCGGCGCCACTGCGTTCCCCCTCGGAGCTGGCCGTGCGCACGTAGTACACCCTTCCGCCCTGGCTGGTGGTGACCGGGGTGAGGGCGGTGATGCGATCCCAGGGCAGCTGCCAGCCACGGCGCAGCAGCCAGGAGCACCAGGGGGGATGGCCCACCCGCAGCTGGCGCTCGTCCAGCTCGACCCGCTCACTGGTGATGGCGACCACCAGCAGCAGGCCGGCGATTCCGGCCAGCAGCAGGGGCAGGCGCAGGGATGGCGGCGCCAGCACCGGCAGGGGCAGGACGAGGGCCAGGTAAAGGGCGAGCAGGGTGAAGCGGATCAGCGGCGCCATCGGGTAGCGCTGGGCCGTCGGGGTGGGGCTCATCGGTCGTCGGCGGAACCGGGCAGGGGCTCGATCACCTCCGAGGGCTGGTAGCGGCCCCCGAACACCTCCGCCTCCCGCCCTTTCCAGAACTCGCCCAGCCGCATCAGGTCGGCGTGGGCCTCCCCGAGCCGTTCGACGTACTCGTTGGGCTCCATGGTGTCTTTGGCCTCCTTGAGCTTGCTGAGCCGCAGCAGGTGCCACACCCAGGGTTTGCCCATCTCACCGCGGGCCTCCAGGTAGCGCGCCAGGTCGGAGGAGCTGGGAATCGGAGCCGCCATGGATGCGCAATAAATGTTTACACATTTTACGGCCGCCCCTGCTCCGGCGTGGCCGGCCGCCCGGGTCGCGGCTGGTGGCTGGGCCGCCGGTCAGTAGAGATCGGGCCGGAGATCCTCGTGGTAGCGGGTGGCGGCGGGATGGGTGGGCCCGTACTCGCCGGGCCGGCAGTCGGCGATCAGCAGCGTCGGCTCCGGCCGTGCGGCCGCCAGGACATCGCCATGGGGGCCGCAGATGACACTGTTGCCCAGGTACGCCGCCATCACCCGGCCGTTCACCGTTTCCTCGCCACAGCGGTTGGCGTAGGCCACGAAGCAGCCGTTCTGGAAGGCGTGGGCGGGGATCAGGGTGCGGGACACATCCGGGTAGGGCCGGTCGGTGCGCTCGCCGGTGCTCAGCTCGGCCCAGGCATCGGCGGCGGTGGGGATCAGCACCAGCTGCGCCCCCTCCAGGGCCAGCCGCCGGGTGAGCTCGGGGAACTCGGCCTCATAGCAGTTGAGCAGGCCCACTCCCATCCCGTTCACCGGCTGGACCGTGAACGCCGCCCCTTCCTCGGTGTGACGGTAGCCGGCCGTCCAGCAGCGTTTCTCGTCCGGCCCCCAGAGGTGGGTCTTGCGGTAGTTGCGCAGCAGGCTGCCGTCCCGGTCGAACAGGGCAATGGCGTCGTAGAAGCGCTCCTCGCCGGCCACGGTGGCCCGTTCGGGGTAGGGACAGGCCACCGCCAGACCGTGGCGGCGCGCGGCGGCCGCCACCCGCCCCAGGCTGGGGCCCTCCACCGGCTCGGCCAGCTGCCGCGCGATGGCGGGCGTGACGATGTAGCCGCTCAGATACAGCTCGGGGAAGGCCAGCAGCTGCACCCCCTGCCCCGCCGCCAGCTCACAGACCCGCTCCAGGCGCTCCAGGTTCTCTTGGACGGCCTCGGGGGTGCCGGCGCTGCCGCTGCCCTGCCAGATCCCCAGCCGCAGGCCCTCGCCGGCGGCCGGTGGCTGCGGCCTCACGACGCAGTGCAGGCGATGGTCGGGAACCATGGGCATGGGGTGCGCGGCAGCGGAAGAGTTGATGGGCTCCGGCCGCTTCAGGCCGGCAGGTTCCAGGGGTTGAGGCCCAGGTCGGCGCCGATGCGGTGGGCGCAGGCGAAGCCGCTGAAGGCCACCGCGTTCAGGCCCTGGCCGGGGAAACAGGAATCCCCGACGCAGTAAAGGTCGGGGATGGCGGTGCGGTTGAAGGGCATCGGCAGGAGGCCGGGCAGCCGCAGGGCCGGCACCGGCCCGTAGCTGCCGCCGTGGCGGCCCAGGAAGCGGCGGTGGCTGCGCGGGGTGCCGATCTCCCGGTGGGTGATCGCCCCCTCCAGGCCCGGCAGGATCGCCTCCAGGCGGCGGATCAGCCGGGTGGCGGCGGCCTCCTTGGCGGCCCGGTAGGCCCCCGGCGCCAGCCCCTGCCAGGGGGCCATCTCCGAGGGGGTGAAGGTGTGCACGATGTGGTGGCCGGCCGGGGCCAGGGAGGGATCGAGCAGCGTCGGGATCGAGACGAAGATCACCCCCTGCTCGGCCTCCATGTCCTCCCAGCGCTCCAGCAGCAGGTGGTGGACATGGCTGCCGGGGGGGATCGCTTC
Source organism: Cyanobium sp. Lug-B (assembly GCF_024345635.1). Classification (NCBI taxonomy): domain Bacteria; kingdom Bacillati; phylum Cyanobacteriota; class Cyanophyceae; order Synechococcales; family Prochlorococcaceae; genus Cyanobium; species Cyanobium sp. Lug-B. The sequence goes on along the minus strand of NZ_JAGQBM010000024.1, from coordinate 27,062 downwards.
GGCCCGCACCCCCAGGTGCAGGGAAAGGAAGGAGGAGGAGGGCCGGTAGCGCCGCCGCCAGGTCTGCTCGGCCGCCGGCGTGTGGGCCTCGTCCACCAGGGAGCCGAAGGTGTCCCAGCGGGTCGCGTTGCTCACCACCCGGCGGGCGCGGATCTCCTCGCCACTGGCCAGCCGCACCCCCACGGCGCGGGTCTGGGGTCCCTCGCCCTCCAGCAGCACCTTCACCACCCGCGAGCGGTAGTGAATCGTGCCGCCGTGGCGGCGCAGGCCCGCCACCAGCTTCTCGGCGATCACGCCGACGCCGCCTTTCGGGTAGTTGATGCCGCCGGCGTGGCGATCGGAGAACACCATGCCGGCGTTGATCATCGGCGTGCGATCGGCGGGCATCACCGACCAGCAGAAGCACTCCATGTCGATGAACTTGAGCAGGGCCGGATCGCTGATGTGGGCACGGGCCACGGCGCCCACGTTCACCGGCAGCCAGCGGGCCAGCCCCAGGCAGGCCAGGGGCGCGCGGAAGAACACCTTGGCCAGGTAGGCGGGGTCCTCCAGCGACAGCAGCGGCATCGCATCGAGGCAGCGGAACACCTGCCAGCAGGTGTCGTAGAAGGCGCGGATCCCCTTGGCCTCATGGGGGAACAGGGCGGTGAGATCAGCGATGAAACGCTCGTAGTCGCGGTCGACCGCCACCGACAGCCCGCCGGGCAGGTGGTAGGCCAGCTGGGCGGGGTCGGGGATCGTCTCGCAGTGCTCCCCCACGTCGGCCAGGGCGCGGGTGAGCAGGTTGGTGTGGCCCTGGGTGCCGAAGCCGAAGATCATCGAGGCGCCGACGTCGAAGGTGTAGCCCTCGCGCCGGAAGCTGCCGCCGCTGCCGCCGGGGATCAGGTAACGCTCCAGCACCAAGACCTGCGCCCCCTTGGCCGCCAGCTGGCTGGCGGTGACCAGTCCGCCGATCCCCGAGCCGATCACGACGACGTCCCAGGGGCGGCCATCGGCCGCGGTGAGGGGGGCGGCGGCGGAAAAAGGGACGGTGACGGTCACCGGAACCAGGCGAACGGGAGCGGCCCGACCCTAGGAAGCGGCCCGGCTCCGGCGGGCGGGCCGGCTCAGCCGGCGGCCATCGCCACGGCGGAAGTTGCGGCCTGGCGTTGTGCGTCCCAGGCGGCCAGGTCCGCCAGGGCCCGATCGCGGTAGGCCCCGTAGCGGCGGCGTTTGTCGCGGATGCGCTCCGGCAGCTCCGGCATCAGGCCGAAGCTGGGGGGCATGGGCTGGAAGCCCCCCTTGCGGGCGCCGTGGCTGCGCTCCACCTCACTGATGAAGGCCAGCAGGGCCCCGGCCATGGTGGTGGGCGGCAGGCTCAGGGGCGGCAGGCCCCGCACCAGCCGGACGGCGTTGGTGCCGGCCAGCCAGCCGCCCGCCACCGCGGCGGCGTAGCCCTCGGTGCCGGTGATCTGCCCGGCAGCCAGCAGGGTGGGCCGCTGGCGGAACTGCAGGGTGGGCTGCAGCAGCTCGGGGGACTCCAGAAAGGTGTTGCGGTGCATCACCCCGAAGCGCACGAAGGAGGCGTTCTCCAGACCGGGGATCATGCGCAGCACGCGCTGTTGCTCGCCCCATTTCAGGTTGGTCTGGAAGCCGACGAGGTTCCAGAGCTGGCCGTCCTTGTCCTCCTGGCGCAGCTGCACCACCGCATGGGCCCGTTTGGCGCGGCGCACGTCGCGGTCGTGCAGGTCGCCCCAGCGGGGATCCCAGAGGCCGATCGGCTTGAGCGGGCCGTAGCGCATGGTGTCCTCGCCGCGGCGGGCCAGCTCTTCGATCGGCAGGCAGCCTTCGAAGAAGGTGGCACTCTCCTGCTCGAAATCCTTCAGCTCCGCCTTCTCGGCCTCCAGCAGGGCCGTGCGGAAGGCGAGGTACTGCTCCCGGTCCATGGGGCAGTTGATGTAGTCGGCGTCGCCTTTGTCGTAGCGGCTGGCCCGGAAGGCCACCGACAGGTCGATGCCCTCCCCCTCCACGATCGGGCTGGCGGCATCGAAGAAGTGGCAGGACTCCCGGCCGGTGAAGCGCAGCAGGTCGTCGGCCAGGGCGGCGCCAGTGAGGGGCCCGGTGGCCAGCACGGCGATCTCCTCCGGGTCGGGCAGCGCCAGCTGCTCGCGGCGCTCCACCGTCACCAGGGGATGGGCCTCGACGGCGGCCGTGAGGGCGGCGCTGTAGCGGCCCCGATCGACGGCCAGGGCGCCGCCGGCGGGCACCGCATGGACGTCGGCGGTGCGGATCACCAGCGATCCCAGGCGCCGCAACTCCTCCTGCAGCAGGCCGGCGGCCCGATCCGGGGAGAGGGAGCCGAAGCTGTTGCTGCAGACCAGCTCGGCGAAATCGCCGCTGTGGTGGGCCGGGGAGGGGCGCACGGGCCGCATCTCCACCAGCCGCACCGGAATCCCGGCCTCGGCGATCTGCCAGGCGGCTTCGGTGCCGGCCAGACCGGCACCGATGACAACAACCATCAGGCGCGGGCGCGCTTGAGCATCAGTTGCAGCTGACCCACGGCGGCGCGGCCGATGTTGAAGGCGGCCCAACCCACGGCCAGGAGGATCGGAGCAGCGACGAGCAGCAGCCGGAGGTCCATGGCGGGGGAGGGAAAAACGATGGCGGGATCCTAACGGAGTCCAGCGTGAACCTCCGCCAGCTGGCGATAACGATCCGCGTGCTGGCGCTGGGCTTCGATCGCGGCCGGGTCGAGCTGGCGTTTCACCACCGCCGGAGCCCCCATCACCAGGGCGCCGGCGGGCACGTCGCGGGTGACCACCGAGCCGGCCGCCACCAGGGCCCCGGCCCCCACCGTGACGCCGTTGAGCACGATGGCACCGATGCCGATCAGGCAGCCGTCCTCCAGCGTGGCGCCATGGATGACGGCCCGGTGGCCGATGGTCACATCGTTGCCGATGGTCACGGGCTGGCCCGGGTCCCCGTGCAGCACGGCGCCGTCCTGCACGTTGCTGCCTTCCCCCACCCGGATGGCGCAGACATCCCCCCGGGCCACGGCGGTGGGCCAGAGGCTGGCCCCCGCCGCCAGCTCCACATCGCCGATCACCACCGCCGACGGGGCCACCCAGGCGGCGGCGTGGATGCGGGGGGCGTCCCAGCGGCTGGGCCAGGGGTCAGGGCTGGGCATGGGGCGTGGCCTCGATGGGGGGCAGAGTGCGGCGGCCGGTGGGCTTGGAGAGGGTCACCGCCGGGTGATAGCTTCCCCAGCGACGGGTCGCTAGCTCAGCGGTAGAGCATTCGGCTTTTAACCGACTGGTCCTGAGTTCGAATCTCAGGCGACCCATCCCTTTCCCTGAACAGCTTCATTGAAGGCCCGATCCGTCGGCCTCGATGGTGCGGTTTCAGCCCAGCTGCACCATCCCGCAGCGGACCCCCTTGAGCACGGCCTGCAGGCGGTTGTTGACGCCCAGGGTCTGGAGCAGGCGCTTGGTGTAGGTGCGGGCCGTGGCGTCGCTCACCACCAGCTTCTGGGCGATCTCACGGTCGCTGAGGCCGCTGGCCAGCAGGTCGAGCACCTCGTACTCCCGCGGCGTCAGCCGCGGACAGCTGAGGTAGGGGAGCTTTCCGGAGCGCAGGGAGGGGCTGCGGTAGGAGTGGTGGCCCATCACGGCGATCACGGCGGCCTGCAGGGGCCGCTGGTCGTCAACGATGTCGGCTTCGGCCACCACGGCCTCCAGCCAGGGGGCGTGCTCGTACTCCGCCGGAATCACATCCCCGAGGGCCAGCATCACCACCTTGAGGTCGGGGTAGAGCTCCTTGGCCCGGCGGGTGAGGTCGAAGCCGTTGCCGCTCTCCAGGTGGTCGGTGCAGAGCAGCAGGTCGTAGGGATCCCGCTGCAGGTAGTCGAGGCAGCCCTGCTCGTGGGTGATGGCGCAGCCGATCAGGCTGCGGTCGCTGATGCTCTCGCACAGGGCCCGCAGCAGGAAGCGGCCCTTCATGGCGATCGCCACCTTTCCGCCGGACGCCACCGAGAGCAGCACCGCATCGAAGGTGTTCCCCTCCAGGCTGCCCAGGAACGGCGTGAGATCCATGGTGGCCAGGCCATCCAGGTCTCCCTCATCATCCGTTCCCGTGGGCCGGGATCAGAAGCGGAAGGTGGTCTTCACCAGGCCACCCAGCTGCCGGAAGCTGGTGTCGGGGGTGGTGAACTGCCCCAGGGGCCGGCTCAGGTAGAAGAGCGCCGGGGTGACGCTGATGTTGTCGGTGACCTGCCACTTGTACCACCACTCCCAGGCGAAGTTGCCGTCCTGGGGCGTCTGGCCGTCGGCCAGGGCCGTGGCGAAGACGGGCTGACCCACCGCCATGCCGAGGGCATTGCCCTTGACGAAGGCGTCGTCCCACTGCAGGCCCACCATCCACGACTGGCTGGTGCGCAGGGCCCCGGGAGCCTGGGCGGTGTCGTAGCTGGTGCCGTTGATGCCCCACCCCAGGCTGATGGAGGGAATCCAGCCGGAGTTGGCCGGCTGCCAGTAGCCGCTGACGCCGAAGGCATCGGTGCGGCTGTTGGGGTTGGCCTCATAGGTGAGGCCGGTGAAAGGGGTGGTGCCCGGCACCCCCACGCCCGACTGGATGCGGGAGTAGATCGCCGCCAGCCCCCACTGCTCCCTGGCATAGCCGATCTGGACCGTGCCGGTGCCGGCTGACGCCACGGTGCCGATGCCGCCGATGTTGGGATCCCCCACATCACCATTGGCGGCCACGTAGTTGGCGCTGATGCTGAAGCCGCCCTGCTGCCACCACAGACCGGCGCCGGGTCCGAGGTTCTTGTTGTAGGCCGCCGGGGCGCCGTTGAGGGTGAACAGGTTGAGGATGGTGTCGGAGGGGTAGGCGCTCGGCCAGAGGGCGAGCATGTCCTCCTGGCCGACGCGGCCCCCGAAGGTGGCGGTGAACTGGCTGCCGATCGGGAACTGGTAGAAGATCTTGTCGATCGCCACCACGTCGCCGCAGTCGACGCCGATGCTGCAGTCCTCCTGGAACGCCGCCTCCAGGGTGGAGAGCCCACCGGTGGGGCCGGCGCCGCCGAAGGCGGAATCGGCGAAGTTGCCGGCCCGCAGGATCGTGCGCAGCAGGTCCTTGCCGGTGAAGCTCGTGTCGAAGCTCAGCTGGATGTCGTAGCTGAAGGTGGTGGCCCCCACGGCGGCCCGGGCGGCATCGACGTTGAGGGTGTCACTGCCCGAGAACGCATTGGCACCGATGACGAAGGTGGCCTGGCCGCTCAGCTTGGTGGTGGTGGAGAACTGGGTGGCCTCCAGCTCGCCCACCTTGGCCTCCAGGCCATCCACCCGGCCGCGCAGCACGGCGAGTTCCTTCTCGAACTCCTCCATCAGGCGCTTCAGCTCGTCGGTCACCTCGGTGATCCGGTCGAGGCAGGCGTTCAGCAGGGCCGCCGCTTCATAGCGGGTCATGGCCTGGCCGCCCTTGTAGGTGCCGTTCGGGTAGCCGGCGACGCAGCCGTAGCGCTCGATCAGGTTCGAGAGCGCCTGGTAGGCCCAGTCGGTGGGCTTGACGTCGGAAAACTGGTTGATGCTGGTGACCTGCTCCTGGCTCTGTCCCGTCGCACTCCTGGCGTAGCGGTTGACGGCCTCCAGGTTCAGCTCGCCGGCGCTGGCCGCGAGCGGGGCCAGGGGGGCCAGCAGGCCGGCGGTGGCGGCGGGAATCAGGTGACGCAGGGGAAGGCCCATGGAAGTGGAAGTGTTGACAGAGGAAAGGGAAGGGGCGCCGATCGGGCCGGCGCCGGAACGCGGGCTGGAGAGCGGGAAGGAACCCTCCAGCAGAGGTGCGCCTGAACAGGAAAGACCTGAGAACGATAATAGTTATCAGCAATAGCTCCCTTGCCCTGGACCGGTTCTCCCGCCGGCAGGGGGCGCCGTCGCCCTCCGCCCCATCCTGTTCAGGCGCTGCTGGGGAAGGCCACCACCAAAGGAACAAGGGGCGGTGCCAACGGGCACGCGCCGGGGTCCCCTCGCGTCAGGCTCTGCGGCGCGCCGGGGGGACAGTGACAGCAGCCGCCCCTTCCTGCCCATGGCACCGACCTGCCGCTGGCGCCCAGCCCTGGCCCTGGGCCTGCCGCTCTGCCTGGGTCTGGCCCTCTCCGCCTGTGGCCCCCGTCCCGGTACGGCGGCGCCGACGGAGCGGGCCGTGGCCCAGTCCTTCGTGGAGAGGGTGGTCCTGCCGAACTACACCCAGCTGGTGGCGCAGACGGCGGCCCTGCAGGAGGCGATCCAGCGCCTCAGCGAGAACCCTTCCGATGCGCAGCTCGCGGCCACCCGTCAGGCCTGGCTGGCGGCGCGGCGGACCTGGGAGACCAGTGAAAGCTGGGCCTTCGGCCCTGCCGAGACCAACGGCTTCGACGGGGCCATGGACGACTGGCCCGTCAACGGCAAGGACCTGGCCACCGCGCTGGGCCGCCAACGCTTCGGTCCCGACACCTTCGCCGCCCTCAGCGAGACCGCCAAGGGTTTCCACGGCATCGAGTGGGTGCTCTACGGCGGCCGCACCGGCACACCGCCCACCGCGGCCCAGCTCACCCCGGGTGAACGCGCCTACCTGCGCCTCGCGGCCGATGATCTGCACCGTCAGGCGGCCGGGTTGCTGGCCAGCTGGTCGGGTCCTGAGGGCTTCGGCGCCCGGTTCAGCAGCCCCGGGGAAGCCGGCGCCGCCGTGCAGGAGATGCTGCAGGGGGTCATCGGTCTGCTGCAGGAAGGGGGCGACGAGAAACTCGGCCAACCGTTGAAAACCCGCGATCCCCGCACCCTCGAGAGTGCCGACAGCGGCAACACCCAGGCGGATCTGGTGGCCAATGTGGAAGGGGCCCGCCGGGTGTTGATGGCCACCGGTCTGGTGGACCTGATCGGCAGCCGCGATCCCGACCTGGCCCGCCAGATCGACCGCGAGAGCGCCGCGGCGGTGGCGATGGCCAAGGGGTTGCCCGACCCCCTCAATGGCGCCCTCTCCGATCCCGCCGCCCGCCAGGCGATGGAGGCGCTGATCAGCCAGCTGCACAGCACGGCGAAGCTGGTGGAGCGCTCGGTGCCGCTGCTGTCCTGATGGCCCGTCCCTCCCGCGTTCTGCGGCGCGTCCTGCTGGCCGGGCTGGCCCTGGCTGTGGTGCTCGGGCTCGGCCTGCGGCAGGCCTGGGGGGCCGCCGATCCCCAGCAGGCCGCCGGAGCGATGACGGTGGCCAACCGCACCTCGGCCGCCTTCGAGCAACCGGCCGCCGGCCTCACCCCCGCGGAACGGGAGCGCCACCAGGTGGCCGATGTCCTGTTCGATCGCACCCACGTGCCCCTGGAGGGTGCCCCCGGGGCGGGTCTGGGGCCCCGCTTCAATGCCGCCTCCTGCATCGCCTGCCATGTGCGCAACGGCCGGGGCCGGCCCCTGATGGGGGAATCCCTGGTGCGGGTGGCGCTGCGGAACGGGCAGCCGGTGCCGGGCCTCGGCCACCAGGTGCGGGACCGCGCTGTTTTCGGCGCCCGGCCGGATGCGGCCGTGACGGTGGCCTGGCTGGAGCGGGAGGGCCGGCGCCGGCCGGAGATCCGGCTGGAGCGTGACGGGTCCCTCGACCTGTCTGAGCGGTCGGTGGCCCGCTCCCTGCGGGTGGCGCCGCCCCTGATCGGCATGGGCCTGCTGGAGGCGGTGCCGGAGGAGGCGATCCTGGCGCACGCCGATCCCGACGACCGCGACGGTGACGGCATCTCGGGCCGGCCCCACTGGCTGGAGGAGGGGAAGGGGACGCCGCGGCTGGGGCGTTTCGGCTGGAAAGCGGGCGCCGCCACGGTGCGCGACCAGACCGCTGCCGCCTTCCTCAACGACATGGGCCTGACCAGCCCGGGGGACATCGGCACCCGCGAGCTGGAGCTGGTGACCTACTACAGCCAGACCCTGGGCGCCCCGCGCACCGCCCTGCCGGCCACAAGCCCGGTGGTGCGACGGGGCCGGGAACTGTTCGGGACCCTGCAGTGCGCCCGTTGCCATGTCCCCCGGCTGACCACCGGCCGTTCCCCCGGGGCGGTGGCTGGGGCGATCAACGGCCAGCCGATCTGGCCCTATACCGATCTGCTGCTGCACGACATGGGCCCCGGCCTCGACGACGGGGTGGCCGAAAAGGGGGCACCGGGGCAGGAATGGCGCACGGCGCCGCTGTGGGGCCTGGGTCTGGCCCAGCGGGTGAATGGGTCGGTGGGGTTCCTCCACGACGGCCGGGCCCGCACCATCGAAGAGGCGATCCTCTGGCATGGGGGGGAGGCGGCCGCCGCCCGGGAGCGCTTCACGGCCCTGGCCCCGCTGCAGCGCCGCTCATTGCTGGACTGGCTGCAGCAGCTCTGAATCTCCGCCAGCCTCAGAGGGCGAACAGGGCGTCGTAGCGGCCGTACTCCGGTTTGCGCAGGCCTTCGACCGCCAGCATCCGCCGCAGTTCGATGATCTCGGCGCGCTGGGCCACGATCACCCCACGGGCGAAGCGCCGGATGGTGGGGTTGGTGCTTTTGGCCAGGGCGTCGTGGGCCATGATCAGCGCCCCGCCGTGGTGATGGAGCATCCCCTCCAGGAACCAGACGACACGGTTGTCGGGGGTGGGCGCCTCACCCATCATCCGCATGCCGTCGATCTGGGCCTGGCCCATGCGGGTGAGGCCGACCAGGCTGTTGGGATCGCCGCCGCTGGCCAGGGCCACCGGATACACGGGAGCCTGGGGGTACCAGGCCTTGCGCCACAGCCCCATGGCCCGGATCTCGCTGGCCTGGTCGCGCCAGATCGCCTTGCCCAGGGCCCCCACCCCGGGCGCCCCGATGCCGAAGACGAACTCGCTCATCCGCAGGGCGCCGGTGTGGTGCTGCACCATCCCGTCGATGAAGCGCAGGTCGTAGGTGGCTCCGGCGGGGCCCACGTCATGGCCATGGCCGGCCGGGGCGGTGTGATGGTGCTGGTGGTGGTCGTGCCCCTGGCCCCCGGTCCCCTGGGCCGCAGCCGGCGACGCCAGGCAGAGGGACGCCAGGAGCCCGATCAGGGCGGTGGGGAGGGAACGCGACACCTTTGGGCCAGCCATCGAAACCGCAAGGTACGGTCTCCCCCGGACAGGAGAGTCAAGGGGAGGCGGCTGCCAGGTGGGATCAAGAGCCAGCTGGCGATAGGGGCCGTGGTGGGCCATGGCTTGATGCTGCCGCCCCATCCATGGCAGCTGAAGATCGCCCTCCTGCTGTTCCGTTGGTGTTCTGACTAAGTGGAGGGAAACACCAGCATGGAGTGATTGAAGTCGTCTGAACAGTCCAGGTAGGCCAGAGGCCCGCAGTCGGTGAATCGCTTCACTCGGGCGTTGACAAGGCCGATTCTGGCGATCTCCATCGTCAAGGGTGTGGCTGGAGGCTGGGCCATCGCGTGGATCATCCGGTACCAACCATCAAGGGCACCGCTGGGCGTGCATCAACAGCACCGGGAACCCTGCTCGACCCGTGGCCAGTAGGGGATGCGAAGCCCATCAACGTTGATGAACTGATCTTCTGGGAACGTGATGTGCCTGACGCTTCCAGCCTCTGACCGGGCGTCAGTGTCCTGCGATGTCAGTGACAGAAAAGCAGAAATTTGGCCCCTGGCCGCGCAGGTAACACATGTGAATCCAGAGCATCCCCAGGGGCTCGAGCAGACGAGCCTGGCGGAGGGGTCCGGCATCGAGCACACGGAGCGACAGGTCTGCAGCCAGTTCCGTCGTCAGTCGCTTGGCCTCTTCATCATCGCCGCAGATGAACATGGTGCAGTCGGTTTCCTTCACCGCCGGGTTCGCCATGATGCCGGCGCCAGCTTGGTTGAAAGCCTTCACGACGCGAGCGTTCATGGCGACGTCGGCGATCTGCTCCGCGGCTGATGACTGATGCCCCACCACCAACCCTTCCTGGAGTCCTTCAGGAGTCATGGCGATCGGGTTGGTGGCATCAATCAGCACCTTGTTGCTGAGGTCGCCCATGGCGCCAACGGTCGTCAGTGCGGCCTCCCAGGGCACAGCCAGAACGACGACGTCAGCTTCCGTGGGGGCGTCCTCCAGGGAAGCGCTTGAGGCAGCGGGCCCCAGGGCGGCGAGCAGTGCCGCGATCTTCGGAGCGGCTGGATCACGGCTGCCGAACATCACGTGATGGCCTTTGGCAAGCCAGCGCTCCGCCAGCGCCTTGCCGACGTTGCCGGTTCCGATGATGGCAATGTTCATGGTGCCGGTGGATCGTGGGAGAAGCCGGTGCGCGCCGTGCCGGGATCGCCGCAGGTTGGCGTGCGCCTCCGTTCACCCTTCACAGGGACCGGCCATCAGAGATGGGTAGAAACCTACGGCAGGTCGTTTGTCGCCCTCGGCACATCCATGGCGACCGTTCCCAGGCCCGTCCCCTGTCCGTCCCATTGCACCGAAGGTCGCACGGAATCAGACCGACCGCCCAGCGCCGCCTCCCGGCCAGGAGATAGGCCTGGGCCGGAACAGGGACTGTTTACACCTGCAGATTGGGGCAGATCACGCGGCCGTCCTTCGCCGGATGGCTCTGCCAGCGGGCCAGCAACTCCTGCAGTTCCGACCTGAGCTGCCCCAGTTCCCTGATCCGGGCGTCAACCCGCTCGATCTGCCGTTCCAGCTGCCTGTGAATGTCGGTGCAGGGCAGTTCACCGGCATCGTGAACCGCCAGGCAGCCCTGGATCTCCTCCAGGCTGAGCCCCAGGGTCTTGAGGCGGCGGATGAACTCCAGCCGGCGCAGGCTGTCCTCACCGAACAGGCGATAACCGCCCTCGCTGCGCCCGATGGCCGGCAGCAGGCCCAGATCCTCGTAATAACGAAGGGTCTTGACGGGCAGGCCGCTGCGCCCGGCAAGCACGCCGATCCTCATGCCCCCGTGCTGCATCGGAGCCACTCTCCACCGCTGGGGAGAGTCTAGGCAGGCCGCAGGCGGGTTCCCCAGCGCCGCCCGGGGCCGCTCAGCCCTTGTCGTCGGCCAGGCGGGCGGCGGCCTCACTGACCTGCTTGGCCATGGACCTGGCGCTGTCCTTGAGATCCTCGGCCGCATTCATGACCGAGGCCTGGACCTGCTTGGCCTTGCCCTTGACCTGGTGGCCCGTGTCCCCTGTCAGTTCCCCCAGGGCAGATTCCAGCTTGCCCTCGGCATCCTTGGCGGCAGCATCGGCTTTGTTCGACATGGTTCGCTCAGCGTTGGGATGGCGGCACGATGCAGGTCGTCGGGGCGGTCTCGGTGCCGATGGCCGGAGATGAACGAGCTCAGGGATTCTCAGTGAAGAGGGTCTCCGCGGGTTCAGCCCTGAAGACACAGAGCGGCGATGTTCAGTGAGCTCGACGTCGACGGATCCTGCCCCTTCAACCTACTCATCCTGGCGGGATGTGGGTGTTGATGTTGCAGCGGTGCTCTCTTCCCATCCCCGCAGAAAGGAGTGCCGGCAAGCGAATCCGGCGGATCATCAGGATGGGCGCCAGGGATGCATTCAGCGGCCCTCTGCATCCGCCTGCAGCGGTGTCGCGGCATCAACGCCTCATTCGGTTCGGCTGTCCGAGGTCCCGGAAGACACCCCGGTTCCATCAGGATGGGGACCTGCCGCCTGCGTGGCCTGGTTCGGGGATCGGGCGGGCTTTTGAGCCCAGTCGCCTGTCAGGAAAGGAAACCGATGAGACGCTTCAGGATCCTTCATCTCACCACCTACACCTATACGGGTGCCGTGCAACTCGGTGCCCATATCCTTCGTCTTCGTCCGCGGGAGGGGCATGATGTCCGTATCGAAACGTCCACCCTGACGATCCAACCAGCGGCCACTCTTCGCTGGCACCGTGATGTCGAGGACAACTGTCTGGCCACGGCCTCGTTCCATGGCACCACCGACAGGTTGCGGATCGAAAGCAGTCTCGTCATCCAGCATTACGACCGGGTGCCGCTGGACTTCCTGGTCGAGGTTGACGCGGTGGCGTACCCGTTTCGCTATGCCCCCAACGATCGGCCCCTCCTCGACGCCTATCGCGATGCCGCTCCTGCCCAGGCAGCGGCCCCGTCCGTTTGTTCCCTGGCCCGGTGGGTCGCCACGGTCTGGCAGCCGGGGGAGGCGATCGAGAGCTATGCCCTGCTCAAACGTCTCAATCGCTCCGTTCACCAGCTGGTCACCTACCGCCAGCGGGACGAACCCGGTGTGCAAAGTGCCGCCGACACCCTGTCCCTCGGCTGCGGATCGTGTCGTGACATTGCCTTTCTGTTCATGGAGGCGGCCAGGGTCCTCGGCTTTGCCGCCCGTTTCGTCAGTGGCTACAGCTTCACGTCACAGCGACCCGAGGAATCCGGCAGCACCCATGCCTGGGCCGAGGTGTTTCTTCCGGGTGCCGGCTGGAAGGGGTTCGATCCGACCCTGGGCGCCCTGGTCGGGGACACCCACATCCCCGTCGCGGTGGCCCGCCGGCCCGAGGCGATCCCGCCCATCGCCGGCTCCTTCCGAGGCGCCCCGCTCGGGGCCATGGAGGTGGGGGTGTGGGTGACGGAGCTCCAGGTGGGACCGGCCCCGGGCCTCTGAGCCGGTCCGCGTCGCCGTCCGGCCCGCGCCAGGCTGGACGAGACCCGGGCTCGTCGGGAGAGGTCGACAGCGTGCGCCACGAATCCCTTCTGGGGGCCGCCGATCCGGCCGTGTTCCGGATCGCCAATCCCGCCGGGCGTTCGCCGGTGCTGCTCACGGCCGACCATGCCGGCCGCGCCATCCCCGCCAGGCTCGGCACCCTGGGCCTGGACGCCCGCCTGCTCGCCACCCACGGGGCCTGCGATCTGGGGGTGGAGGGCCTGGGCCTGCTGCTGGCGCAGCGGCTCGATGCGTTCCTGATCCTGCACAACTACTCACGGCTGGTGATCGATGCCAACCGGCCTCCGGGGGCGCCGGATTCGATCGTCAGCCACTGCGAGCAGACGGCCATCGAAGCCAACATCCACCTGTCCCCAAACGGCCGGCAGCAACGGCTGGTGGAACTGTTCCACCCTTACCAACACCGGATCGCCGCCGAACTGGACGCCCGCACGGCGCGCTGTCAGCCCAGCGTCCTGGTCACCCTGCACAGCTTCACGCCGGTGCTCGGCGAGGACGTGCGTCCCTGGCACGTGGGGGTGCTCCATGGCCGGGACGGCCGTCTGGCCAGGCGGGTGCGTCAGGGCCTCCAGCGAGAGCCGGGGCTGCGGGTGGGGGACAACCAGCCCTATGCCGTCAGTGACGCCAGCGACCACACCCTCCTGGTGCACGGAGAGGGGCGGCGGATTCCCCATGTGGAGCTGGAGGTGCGCCAGGACCTGCTGGCCAGCGAAAGTGGCCGCCAGGCCTGGGCGCAGCGACTGGCCGGGGTGCTGGAGGACGCCCTGGCGGAGGGGTTCCCGTCGCACCCGGGGGGCCCAGCCTCCATAGGGTGAGCCATGGACACATCACCGAGCCCACCGGCGCCACCGCTTCACCCGATCGAGATCCAGCTGGGATTCGATGTGGTGCTCCGCTTCGGCGCCCCGACACCCCTGATCGTGACCCTCGGGGTGCACGCCAGCCGGGCCGGCGATCTGCTGCAGCCCGACCTGCTCCAGGTGGATCCGCCGGTGCCGCTGCGCCCGTATGTGGACTCCTTCGGCAACCACTGCCAGCGACTGGTGGCGCCGGCCGGCGAGCTGCGGCTGCACGGCCATGGGGTGGTGGCCGATTCCGGTCGGCCCGATCCGGTGCTGCCCTGGCTGACGCAGCAGCCGGTGGAGGAACTGCCGGAGGAGACCCTGCTGTTTCTGCTGGCCAGCCGCTTCTGCGAGTCCGATCTGCTGTCGCCCCTCGCCTGGTCACGGTTCGAGGCGGTCCCGGGCGGCTGGGGGCGGGTGCAGGCGATCTGCGATTTCGTCCATCAGCACGTGCGCTTCGACTACGGCCGCTCCAGCCCGACGAAGTCGGCCCTCCAGACCTTCGAGAGCCAGGAGGGGGTGTGCCGGGACTTCGCCCACCTGGCCATCGCCCTCTGCCGCTGCATGAACATCCCGGCGCGATACTGCACCGGTTATCTGAGTGATATCGAGGTGCCGCCGCCCCACACGGCCATGGACTTCCATGCCTGGTTCGAGGCTTACCTCGGCGACGGCTGGCACGTGTTCGACCCGCGCAACAACACCCCCCGCATCGGCCGGATCCTGATGGCGCGGGGCCGGGATGCCGCCGACGTGGCCCTCACCACCAGCTTCGGCCCGTCGGAGCTGGTGTCGTTCCAGGTGTGGACGGCATGACTTACTGCGTGGCCGTGCTCCTGGAGAGCGGCATGGTGTTCGCCTCCGATTCCCGCACCAATGCGGGGCTCGACGATTTCGCCAGCTTCTGCAAGATGACCGTGTTCGAGCGCCGCGGCGACCGGGTGCTCGTCCTGCTCAGCTCCGGCAGCCTGGCCGGCACCCAGGCGGTGATCGGTCTGCTGCGCCAGCGGGCCGAGGCGGGTGACGGGGAGCCCACGGTGTGGACGGCCCGGACCATGTTCGATGTCATGGTGCTGGTGTCGGATGCGGTGCGGGCGATCGAGCAGCGCGACGGCCCCTACCTGAAGGCCTCCGGCTCCAGCTTCAATGCGTCCTTCCTCGTGGGCGGCCAGATCAGGGGCGAGGCGCCGCGGCTGTTCCGCATGTACGCGGAGGGCAACTTCATCGAAGCCGGCGAGGACACCCCGTTCCTGCAGACGGGGGAGGCGAAGTACGGCAAGCCGATCATCGACCGGGTCATCCATACCGACACGACGCTGGCGGAGGCCTCCAAGTGCGTGCTGGTGTCCTTTGACTCGACCATGCGCAGCAACCTCTCGGTGGGGATGCCGATCGACCTGCTCGTCTACGAGATGGACCGCTTCGAGATCCAGCACCGTCGCCGCTTCAGTGAGGGGGACGCCTACTTCAAGGACCTCAGCGCCGAGTGGAGCGTGGGGGTGCGCAAGGTGTTCCGGGAGCTGCCGGAACTGGTCTGGTAGGCGGGCCCGGCCCCGCGGCCGATTCCCCACCGCTGGTGCTGATCCATGGGATGTGGGACACCCCCCGCCTGTTCGGCCCCCTGCAGCGCCAGCTGGCGGGGCGCCGTGGTCCCCTGCTGATGCCCCATCTGCCCCATCGCTTCGGGCTCACGCCGATCGAGGAACAGGCCGACCTGCTGGGCCTCCACATCGAAGCGGCCTTCGGCACCCGGCAGCCCATCGATCTGCTGGGCTTTTCCATGGGCGGGGTGATCGCCCGCACCTGGATCCAGCTGCGGGGCGGTCACCGGCGCACGCGGCGGCTGATCAGCGTGGGCAGTCCGCAGCAGGGCACCCTCACCGCCGGTCCCTGGCCCAGCTGGCCGCTGGCCGGCATCGCCGACCTGAAGGCGGGCAGTCCCCTGCTGGTGCGGCTCAACAGCCACCTGGACACCCTGGAGCCGGTGGAGTGCTGCAGCTTCTACTGCCATCCGGATCTGATGGTGATGCCGGCCTGGCGTGCCGTGCTGCCGATCGGCCCGGGCCGCTGCCTGCCGGTGCGGTACCACCACCAGCTCATGACCCACCCGGCCGCCCTGCGGGCTTTGGTGGACGAATTGCTGCGATCGGATCCGGGGGGACCGGGTCCGGGTCTTCCAGGCTGATTGCCGTTTATCTTGTCGTGTCTTCTCAATCCGGCGACATCCGATGGACCTTGTCGCCATTTCCCTGGTGGTGCGCTGGCTGCTGGGCTGGGCGCTCTGTCTGAGGCTGTTCCGGCTTCCCGTGGCCGAGCTCCAGGGACGTCCTTCGGTTTCCGTGCTGATTCCTGCGCGCGATGAGGAAGGCACCCTCCCGAATCTTCTGCCGGCTCTCCAGGCGCAGACCTTCACGCCCCTGGAAGTGATCGTGATCGACGATCACTCCAGCGATCGCACCGCGGCGATTGCGGCGGCCTCCGGGGCGAGAGTGATGCAACCGCCTCCTCTGGCGCACGGATGGTGCGGCAAGACCTGGGCACTGCACCATGGCGCCCGGGCCAGCAAGGGTGAGATCCTCGTTTTCCTCGATGCCGACACCGAGCCCCATCCCGCGTTTCTGGCTCGGCTGGTGGCCGCCCAGCAGCAACTGGGCGGTCTTGTGTCAGTGCAGCCGTTCCATCGCACCGAAAAGGCCTATGAGCAGCTCTCGATCCTGTTCAGCCTCGTGGGGCTGATGGCGGTGCCCATGGGGCAGGGCTGCGGCGTGGCCTTCGGACCGGCCATGGCCACCAGCCGTGTCGACTACGAGCGGGTCGGTGGCCATGAGGCCGTCGCCGGCAAGGTGGTGGAGGACTGGTTCATGGGCCATCTGTACGAGAAGGCCGGTCTGCCGGTGAGTGCCTACATCGGCGACGGACTGATCGAATACCGCATGTATCCCGGCGGGTTTCACGACATGGTGACGGGCTTCGCCAAAAATTTCGCTACCGCAGCCGGGGAGGTGCGATGGGCCTGGATGCTGGCGGTGCTGCTCTGGATCTCCGGCCTGTTCTGGGCCGCCTGGTGCCTGCCGGCGTCCCTGCTGGGGTGGCCACTGATGGGTCAGCCTGCCATTCTTCCCAACCTGCTGCTCTACCTCGCCTTTGCCGTGCAGCTGGTGGCTCTCACCAGGCGGGTGGGGAACTTCGCCTGGATCTGCCTGGTGTTTCCGATTCCCGTTCTTTTTTTCCTGGCGGTGTTTGTTCTGGCGATCCTGAATCTCAAGCGGGGCACGATTGAATGGAAGGGCCGGCAGTTTCCAACGCGGTAGCGGCGCTGGCCTGTGCCCTGGGCTGGCTGCTGTGGTCGGTGCTGATCGGTGGGCTGGCCCACGGCCTGCCCAGGGAGGCCCTGTTGGGCGATAGCTGGCTCACCAGGCCGCGCCCCTGGCCGGAGACGAAAGAGGCGTATGAGCGGCATCTGGGGATCCTGCGCTGGAAGTCCCTGCTTCCGGATGCCGGCGCCGCCCTGCCGGGAGGGGTGCGCAAGAACAGCCTGGTCAGCCGGGACCCTGCCACCTTGCAGCGCCTCGTTGAGGAGACCAGGCGAGCCGAACTGGTGCACCTGGCCATCTGGCCTTTCTGGATCGTGACGGCCCTCTGGCTGCCGCCTGCCGGTGTGCTGATCAACCTGGTCTTTGCGACCCTGTTCAACCTTCCCTGCCTCTGGCTTCAGCGTTACAACCGTCTGAGGCTTCAGCCTCTGCTGCTGGCCATGCGGGGTCGGGATTCTTCTGGCCGCTGATGCCCTACCGCCCGACCACCCCACCCACCAGGTCAAGGTCCACGCCGATCCCGCCGTCCTCGGCGTGGCGGGCCACCAAAAGCCGGTGCCGGCCGCTCTCCAGCATGAAGGCGTCACGCCCCTGATCGAACCAGGCGAGACGCCTCAGGGGTATCTCCACCGCCACCCGTCGGCTCGCATCCGCCGCCAGGCACACCCGGGCGAAGCCCACCAGGGTGCGCCGCGGCCGCTCCACGGCCTCCCCGGGCGGCTCGAGATAGACCTGCACCACCTCGGCGGCCTCCACCGTGCCGGTGTTCGTCACCGTGACGGCCAGCTCCACCGCCCCCTCGTCCTCCGCCGGGGTGGGGAGCCACGCCAGTTCTGGGTCGGTGTGGCTGAAGCAGCTGTAGGAGAGCCCGAAGCCGAAGGGGAAGGCCGCCGGCTGCTTGCTGCGGGCCAGCCGCCGGTAGCCGTGCCAGAGGTCGTAGGTGATGTGCCGGGCCCGGGGATCGAACGGCGGCAGGTGGCCGGCCTCGGTGGGCACCGAAAAGGGCATCCGCCCCGACGGGGAGATCCGACCCAGCAGCACGTCGGCGAGGGCCGCGCCGCCCTGCTCACCGGGATACCAGAGCAGCAGCAGGCCCGGCACCCGCTGCCGCCAGGCTTCGCACAGGATCGCCCCACCCCCCATCAGCACCACCACCGTGCGTGGGTTGGCGGCGGCGACCGCCAGGATCAGGGCCTCCTGCGCTGGCGGCAGCACCAGCACCGTGCGATCGCCGGAGGCGAAGGAACCGCCGGCCCGGGCCGTGCCGAAGCGCGTCACCCCGGCGACCATGGCCGCCACCGCCGTCCAGATCGGCAGCAGCCGGCGCCGGCCGCAGAGGCGCAGCAGCCAGGCGGGGGGCGGCGCCTGGCGCAGGATCGGAGCCAGGTCGCCCGGGTGGATGTGCTCCCCCTCGTGGCGCCAGTCCAGGCCCACCACCACCAGGGCCGCCTCACTGCTGGCCGCCAGGGCCGCGGCCCGGGCCGGATCACCGCCGTGGTCGTGGTGCAGGCACAGCTCCGGCGCCGCCGCCCGCAGGCCGGCCAGGGGCGTCAGCACCGACCCCGGCGTCGGCCGGGTGTCGGAGGATCCCCGGTCCCCCAGGTTGACGGTGTCCGCCAGGGGGCCGATCACCGCCAGCGATGCGATGCCCTTCAGGGGCAGCACATCGCCGTCGTTCCGAAGCAGCACGATCGAGCCGGCGGCGGCCGCCCGCGCCAGTTGCCGGTGGGCGCGGCAGCCGCGCAGCGTCACCGGATAGGCGCCGGTGGGAATGGTGGCCTGGGCCAGCAGCATCCGCAGCACCGCCGCATCGATCAGGGTCTCCGGCACCCGCCCTGCCGCCACCGCCTCCGGAAGCGTGGCCGCGAAGATCATCCGGAACGGCATCTCCAGGTCCTGGCCGGCCTGGAGGGCCGCCACGCCGTCGCGCAGGCCGAAGATGAAATCGGTGAGCACGAAGCCGCGGAAGCCCCAGCGGTCCTTGAGGATCTCCCGCAGCAGGTGGGGATGCTGGCCGCACCAGGCCCCGTTGACGCTGTTGTAGGCGCTCATCACCGCCAGGGCGCCGGCCTCCACGCCATCGCGGAACTGGGGCAGGTAGAGCTCCTGCAGCACCCGCTCGCCGGCGCTCACATCGACCCGGAACCGGGCACTGTCGATGGAGTTGAGCGCAAAATGCTTGAGGCAGGCGATGGCATGGCGCCGCACGCCGCGGGTCGCCGCCGCCCCCATGGCGCCCACGTGCACAGGGTCCTCGCCGTAGGTCTCCTGGGCCCGGCCCCAGCCCGGATGCCGCAGCAGATTCACGCAGATGCCACCGAACAGGTTGGCCCCGAAGCTGCGGGTCTCGGCCCCCATGGCCTCGCCGATGCGCTCCTCCAAATCGACGTCCCAGCTGGCCCCGCGGCCGATGGGGGCCGGGAAGGTGGTGGCGCCGCCCTCCAGCACCACCCCGCGGGGGCCGTCGACGAAGTGCAGCCCGTCGATGCCCAGGCGCTCCACCACCCCGGCCGGCCAGGGGCGGCGGTGGGCGGCGTCGTGGAAGGCGATGGCCGCCAGCCCCCCCCAGAACGGCGTGTCGCCGTCGAGCATGGCGAGCTTCTCACCCAGGCTGAGCCGCTGCAGCTGGGTCCGGGCCTGCGTCTCCAGGCGACTCCAGTCGGGGCAGGTGGGCACGGATCCAGCCTAGGGGCGGGGCTGGCTGACGAGATTTCCGCCGCGATGTGTGGATCGCGGGACAGCTTGGGTGGCGTACGGGTTTCACCCTGATTGGCCCGCATCTGCTGCGTCTGATTGATCGGAAGGGTGGGTCATTCGCCCCAGGGCAGAATCAACCGGCTGCAGCTGATTGATGCCATGACGTTCTCCCTAGGTTGTGGAAAGGAAGGAGGTCTCTGGTCATTCCGGATCAGGCCAGAGTCGACAGCGCTGACAACCTGCCTCAGCCTCCAACCCACACCAAAACCATTCCAATACGAGACATCACCATGCCCATTCCTGTAAGGATTCCGAAAAAGCTCCATGTCAACAACTTCGCGGAATCTGAAGGCGCACGTTGGGATTCCGAAGCGTCCCCGCTCCTCGATCCTCGGGTGATCGAGCCACGCATGTACCTGGCCAGCCCTGGCAGCGAGAGCGGCTGGGGTTTCCACGGCCGCGCCGAGCGGCTGAACGGCCGGCTGGCCATGCTCGGTTTCGGCATCGGTCTGACCATCGAGGCCCTCACCGGCTCGGGGATCCTGGGGCAGATGGGGCTCGGGGCTCTGCTGCCCCAGGGTTGAACCCGCCGGCGAGGCTGGATGGCCCCAAGGCTTGACTCTCCAGCCCAGGGGAGCCCATACGGTGAAGGCCAAGGTCCCGGCCCGGTCCGTCCCGATGAGCATCTCCACCCTGGGCTCCCCCTGCTGCGCCGCCGAACCGGCGGCCGCTGCCACGACGGGGATGGAAAGGGAGCTGGCCCATGAGCTCACCGTGCTGCGCCGCCGCCTGTCGGTGGCGGCCGTGCTCACGGGGCTTGTGGTGGTGGCCACCCTGCCCCACATGCTCGGGGTCCACCTCAAGTGGCTGCCGGACTGGTTCACCAGCCCCTGGACCCAGCTCGCGCTGAGCACGCCGGTGCTGTTCTGGTGCGGGCTGGAGTTCTTCAGCGGCGCCTGGTCGTCCCTGCGCCGCCACAGCGCCGACATGAACACCCTGGTGGCCGCCGGCACCGGCATCGCCTGGCTGGCCTCGCTGGTGGCCACCGCCTTTCCCGGGGTGCTCACCGCCGAGGGTCTCCCGGCCGACGTCTACTACGAAACCGCCGCGGTGATCCTCACCCTGGTGCTGCTGGGCCGGCTGCTGGAAGCCCGGGCCCGCGGCCAGACCTCCGAGGCGATCCGACGGCTGCTCCAGCTCCAGCCCCCCACGGCCCGGGTGCTGCGGGAGGGGATCGCCACCGAGGTCCCCGTCTCCGCGGTGGCGGTGGGTGAGCTGGTGCAGGTGCGGCCCGGGGAGACGCTGCCCCTTGACGGGGTGGTGGTGGAGGGCAGCTCCTGGGTGGAGGAGTCGATGCTCACCGGCGAGCCCACCCCGGTGGCCAAGGGCCCTGGCGACGGGGTGATCGGCGCCGCCATGAACCGCAGCGGCAGCTTCACCTTCCGCGTCACCCGGGTGGGTGAGGACACGATGCTGGCCCGCATTGTGGAGCTGGTGCGCCAGGCCCAGAGCTCCCGCACCCGGGTGCAGCGCCTGGCGGATCAGGTGGTGGGCTGGTTCGTGCCGGTGGTCATCGCCATCGCCATCGCCACCTTCGTGGTCTGGTTCCTCGTCAGCGGCAATGTGGTGCTCTCGACGCTGTTTCTGGTCAGCGTGCTGGTGATTGCCTGCCCCTGCGCCCTGGGCCTGGCCACGCCCACGGCGATCATGGTGGCCTCCGGCAAGGGGGCCGAGAACGGCCTGATCTTCCGCAGCGCCGAGGCACTGGAAACCGCCGGAGGGCTGCGCACCATCGTGCTCGACAAGACCGGCACCCTGACCATGGGCCAGCCGGAGGTGACCGATTTCGAGCGGCTCCACGGCGGCCGACATCCCGCCCAAAGCCTCCTGGCCCTGGTGGCGGCCGTCGAGTCACGCTCGGAGCATCCCCTGGCCGAGGCGATCGTCGCCTACGCCTCCCGCCGCTGCGGCGACGGCGAGCTCCCCGCGGTGCAGTTCTTCGAGGCCAGGACGGGGTCCGGCGTGCTGGCCAGCGTGGCCGGCCAGGAGGTGCGGGTGGGCAGCCCCCGCTGGCTGCAGCGTTCGGGCCTGGACACCACCACCCTGGATCCGGTGGTGGCGCGGCTGGAGCGGGCCGCCCGCAGCGTGGCGGCTGTGGCGGTGGACGGCCGGATCGAGGCCTGCTTCGGCATCGCCGATCCGATCAAGCCCGAGGCCCATGCCGCCGTCGCCGCCCTGCGGCGCCTGGGGCTGGAGGTGGTGCTGCTCAGTGGCGACGCCCGCCGCACCAGCGAGGTGGTGGCGGCCGATGTGGGCATCGTGCGGGTGATCGCCGAAGTGCGCCCCGGCGACAAGGCGGCGGTGGTGCAGCAGCTGCAGGAGCAGGGGCAGGGCCCGGTGGCGATGGTGGGGGACGGCCTCAATGACGCCCCGGCCCTGGCCCGGGCGGATGTGGGCATCGCCATGGGCACGGGCACCGATGTGGCCATTGCCGCCAGCGACATCACCGTGCTCTCGGGTCACCTCGGTGGCGTGCCGGCCGCGATCGAGCTCAGCCGTCGCACCATGGCCACCATCCGCCAGAACCTCTTCTTCGCCTTCGCCTACAACGTGGCGGGGATCCCGATCGCCGCCGGTCTGCTGTTCCCGCTCACCGGCTGGCTGCTGAACCCGATGCTGGCGGGGGCAGCCATGGCCTTCAGTTCGGTGTCGGTGGTGAGCAACGCCCTGCGGCTGCGTCGCTTCCGGCCCCGCCTGCGCCCCTCGGGGGCCGGAGCATGACACCCCACGAGGCGGCCGCCCCGCTGTGGCGATCGATCCCCCAGCCACTGGCCCTGCAGGTGCTGGTGGCGGCGGCCGGGCTGGCCCTGATCGCGGCG
The DNA here is from genome assembly GCF_024345635.1 of Cyanobium sp. Lug-B. Lineage (NCBI taxonomy): Bacteria > Bacillati > Cyanobacteriota > Cyanophyceae > Synechococcales > Prochlorococcaceae > Cyanobium > Cyanobium sp. Lug-B. Next base: position 4,704 of record NZ_JAGQBM010000024.1, on the reverse strand, counting down.
GAGCTGTGGTGGTTCCTTGGCCCCCATGGCGCCGGGGTGGCGGCCGACGAAGGGGAGCAGGGAATGCAGGAGATCACGATCACGGTTCAGGGCGGCTATCTGCCCTCCCGCATCCGGGTGAAGGCGGGCCGGCCGGTGCGCCTGCTGTTTCACCGCACCGATCCCAGCGGCTGCGTGGCCCGGGTGATCTTCCCGGATTTCCAGCGCAGCCTCGACCTGCCCCTGGGGGCCACCACCAGCATCGAACTGCGGCCCGAGCGGCCGGGCTCCTACCCGTTCCACTGCGGCATGGCCATGGTGCGCGGCAGCCTGGAGGCGGAGTGATGGGGAAAGGCTGGAGAGAGGCTTTCGAGCTGGCTTGTGATCACCAACCTTGACAATTCCTCTGCTTGGATGCTGCAGATGGCCAGAGAAAAAGGGTTCGAAAGACCAATCCTGGTATCGTTGATTCCAGTGCCTACGAGCGAGTTACAGGTTTGATGAACAGACGTTTCAGCGGACATCTCAGCCAGGCCTCCCTGCTGTTCGTCGCCCTGGCCGTGGTGGCGCCGCAGGCCCGGGCCCAGGGCAACCCCTGGGGGGCGCCGAACCAGCAGACCCCGGTGCAGACCACGCCCTGGGGGGGCGGGGGCGGCTCCGGGGGGCCCGGTTACGGCCAGCCCGGCAACAGGGCCCTGTCCTTTCCGGTGCAGGGGGTGATCTGCGACAGTTCCGTGAGCGTCTGCTTCAACGCCAGCGGCGCGGCCCTGGCCGAAACGGAACGGGAATTCGGACGCCGGGCGCGCCGCACCCTGGAGAACAATCTGGTCAGCAATCCCATCGTCGACGTCACCTTCGCCGACGGCCGCTACTGCAATTTCAACCTGCGCGGCTGCTGGACCAACCGTCAGCGCACCCGCTTCGACCCCCGGCTGAACCCCTGGGTGTTCGGCGCAGCCGCCGGCACCCCGGGCGGCCAGGGCACGGTGATCGGCGGGGCCGGCTCCACCTGGGGGCCGGGCGGCGCCACGACCAATGGTCAGCTCCCCACCACCGGCTTCCAGCCGCCGTTCACCCGCACCCGCCAGAGCGGCACCTGCGCCTGGACCAACGCCGGCATCTCCATCTACAACGGCACCTGCCGCTACGAGATCGTCCAGAACAACAGCAACGGCTCCAAGACCCTGGCCTTCACCTTTGACAGGCTGCCGGCCTCCAACCCGCTGCGCACGCTCCGATTCACCGCCCAGGGCAACGGTCCGTGGAGCATCCAGATGCCCAACGGCTCAGCGGCCGCCGTGCAGTCCAGGGTCAACGCCGACCAGTACCGCTCCGACATCCAGCTGGGTTGGGCCAGCGTTTTCAACCTGGGCTTCCGCAGCACGACGACGGCCACCACGGCCCAGCTCAACCAGGCCCTCCAGCCCGTGGATGCCAATGGGCAGGTGGTCCAGGGCGGCGACAGCGAAGCCCTGGGGCAGGCCCTTGGCGGGCTGCTGCAGCAGCTGTTCGGCGGCGGCCGCTGAGTCAGGGGTCACGGAGGGAGGGGCCGATCAGCCCGCGACCGGTCCCAGACCCTCGCCGCCGTTGCTGAAGAACCGGCGCAGGTTCACACCCGCCTCGTGGGCGGCGATCGTCACCTGCAGCTTCTGCTCGGCGTCGAGGCCATCCCAGAAGGCATGGAACAGGTCCAGGGAGGCCTTGGCCGTGCCCACTGCCCCCAGCACGGCCATCGGTGCCGCCAGCCAGGGGAAGACCAGCAGCACCACCGAGAGCACGGCCCCCACGGCCACTCCGGTGCGGGCGGATTCCAGGCTCGTCGCCAGCACCAGCCTGACCTGGGTGAGCCGGTCGATCTCGCCCCGCCGGCGCAGCGCTTCGGTGCGCAGGGCGCTCAGCAGGGCCTGGTAGGTGGCGAAGAGCAGGACCCCACCGACGGTGGATTCCGAGACGAATTCACCGCCGCTGACGGCACCGCCGTTGCGATTCAGATCCACCGAGGCCAGCCCCGCCAGGGGGGCCGCTTCCCAGCCGGCACGGGGAATGCGAAAGGGATCGTGCTCGCGGGTCATGGCCATCGGGACGAATGGCTTCCAGCCTGCCGTGAACGCCGGCAGCGGCGCAATGGCGCCTCACCCCGAGAGCTGCGGCAGCTGGCCGGAGGTGGAGAACTGGTAGTTCCAGCTGCGGCTGGCATCAAAGGTCTGGTTGGTGAACAGGTCGGTGTAGATGGCGTTCCAGTTGGAGATCCCCCCGTCGCCCATGCCGATCGCCAACACGTTCACGTTGCTGGCACCCGCCCTGGCGGCCACGGTGTCCAGGGTGTTGTTGAGGGAGGCCTGGGCCTGGGCCCAGATGTCGACCCCCGCGGCCGTCGGCACACGGATCGGGGTGCCGCTGCTGGTGTAGCGCAGCCCCGAACTGAGGATCGGATCCCCATCCAGCCAGGAACTGGTGGGCAGGGCGACGTTGGTGCCAGTCCAGCCCTGGCCGAGGTCGGGGCGGTTGTCCCACCAGGGGCGCCGTTCGGGCCGGCCATCGGTGATCATCGCCACCGAGACGAGCGTGTCGAGGGCGACGTTGGGCAGCTCCTTCACGAGCAGCCGGTCGAGGGCCACCAGGGCCCCGAGCATCTCGGTGCCGCTGTAGCGGTTGCCGCTGGTGCCGGGGGCGGTGTAGGCATCAAGGCTGTTCGGGGCCGGTAAGCCGCGGGCGATCCAGTCGGGGCTGGTGGTGGCCCCGTAGGTGATGTCGGGGGTCTGGGTGAGCAGCACATCCCGGGCCAGCAGCTCGCCGAAGTTGGGATTGCTGCCGCTGAAGGTGATCTCGCTGTGGGTGACGAGATAGCCGAAATCGACGGTATGGATCGTGATCGACCTGGCATTGGTGCTGCTGCCATCGGTGGGGTCATCCACCAGTTCGTAATTGAGGATGTCGGTGGCCAGGGTCTGGCTGCTGGTCAGATTCGTGTCATCGAGGAAGGGCTGGAAGGTGCTGCTGCCCTTGAGGGTGTAGCCGTAGCCGGCGGCGGCGAAGGCCGATTTGAGGGTTTCGAAGGCCAGCCGGTTCTGGGCCTCGATCCTGGAGACACCGCTGGGGTCGCCGCCCTTCATCGAGGTGGAACTGTCGAGCAGCAGGTAGAGGTCGACGTGCCGTGGTGCCGGCACTGGAGGGGCGGGCGGGATGGCCAGGTTGTCGTAATCGATGGTCACCGTGGCCGGGTTGCTGAGGGCTCCCTGCAGGTCTCGGATCGTGTACTGGATCGGAGTGGGATCGCCGATGAAGCCGCCCTGGGGGGTGAAGCTGATCTCCTGGGTGGCGCTGTTGACGCTCCAGGTGCCTTCCCCGGCCACCAGCAGCGGCTGGCCGGGACCGGCGCTGCCCGCGATCGTGATCGAAGCGGGATCCAGGGGGGAATCGGGGTCGCTGTCGTTGTCGGTGACCTTGAGCGACGCGGTGGTTCCGGCGGCTGGTCGGATGGGCCCGCCGAAGACGTCGTCGGTGGCCACCGGCGGATCGTTGACCGGCGTGACGGTGATCGAAAGGGTGGAGGTGTCGTTGACACCGGAGCCGTCGGTGACGACGTAGGATATCGGCGGCACTGGGCCGTTGTAGTCGGCGGCTGGGGAGAAGCTGTAGGAGCCGTTGGCGGCGATGGTGAGGCTGCCGACGCCGGCGATCGAGACCGGAGAGCCGAGGGGGAAGGGGCCGCTCTGGCCGGCGATGGAGAACGAAGCGATCGAGACCGGGCCATCGGGGCTGGTGGTGCCGGCCAGGAGATTGCCGGTGGTGGTGCCGCTGTCCTCGGCGATGGAGAGAGTCTCGCTGGCGTCGCTGAAATCGTCGTTGACCGGTGTGACGGTGATCGCAAGGGTGGAGGTGTCGTTGGCCCCGGATCCGTCGGTGACGACGTAGGAGATCAGGGGAACCGGGCCGTTGTAGTCGGCGGCTGGGGAGAAGCTGTAGGAGCCGTTGGCGGCGATGGTGAGGCTGCCGACGCCGGCGATCGAGACCGGAGAGCCGAGGGGGAAGGGGCCGCTCTGGCCGGCGATCGAGAAGGAGACGATGGAAACGGGCCCATCGGGGCTGGAGGTGCCGACAAGGAGATTCCCAGTGGTGGTGCCGCTGTCCTCGGCGATGGAGACGGTCTCGCTGGCGTCGCTGAAATCGTCGTTGACGGGGGTGACGGTGATCGAAAGGGTGGAGCTGTCGTTGGCCCCGGAGCCGTCAGTGACGACGTAGGAGATCAGGGGAACCGGGCCGTTGTAGTTGGCGGCTGGAGTGAAGGAATAGGAGCCGTTGGCGGCGATGGTGAGGCTGCCGACGCCGGCGATCGAGACCGGAGAGCCGAGGGGGAAGGGACCGCTCAGGCCGGCGATGGAGAAAGAAGCGATCGAGACCGGGCCATCGGGGCTGGTGGTGCCGGCCAGGAGATTCCCAGTGGCGGTGCCGCTGTCCTCGGCGATGGAGACGGTCTCGCTGGCGTCGCTGAAATCGTCGTTGACCGGTGTGACGGTGATCGCAAGGGTGGAGGTGTCGTTGGCCCCGGAGCCGTCGGTGACGATGTAGGAGATCAGCGGCACCGGGCCGTTGTAGTCGGCGGCTGGAGTGAAGGAATAGGAGCCGTTGGCGGCGATGGTGAGGCTGCCGACGCCGGCGATGGTGGTCGGGCTGCCGAGGGGGAAGGGACCGCTCAGGCCGGCGATGGAGAACGAAGCGATCGAG